>CAZZVG010000255.1:0-7497 GCA_964657295.1 Iningainema sp.
GGCACTTAGTCAAGGAATTGACATTCAAATTTCCAGGTGCAAGATATGAGTTAAGATATTCTGTCGCTACATACCCGTATTGGTTATCGTCTAGGTGTTCGTGGTAGTCCGGACTATGGGCGATCGAGATAATCAGGTGGGCGCATTGTCTGGTGGTGCTTTTGTTTACATATTTGGTATCTAAGAACTGTTGGTTAAAGTCAGCTACAGTCTTTCCAGCCATGTTGGTATCTACAAGCACAGCATTGTCTTTCCCCAACACATAGTCTAACGTGTCGAGAAAGTCAGCCTTTTTGTAAATGACAGATATCATTACAAGAGTTATTTTTCTCCTTCTAGTTGCATATTGAATGCAGCGGCGATTGTCTTATCCACGAGTGCGATCGTATCCTCTACGGTATCTAGAATCTGTTTGTTGTTTGTCGTATGAGCGAGATGCCTCAGCATCATCAGCCTGCTTTTGAGGGTTCCGGCGGTGCTTTTGACGGTAATTAAATCGGCGGCTGGTTTGGTTGTCATAACCCGACGTAGAGAGCAGTCTCGGACGTACTGTGCCACACTTGCCCCACAGGCATTTGCTTTTGACTCTATAGTTTGTTTTTCGTCCGAGTTAACTGTTATTTCAATGCGGTGGGTACGTGTCATATAGGTGTAAACTAGGTATCAAATACCGGGAATAAACATACCTTGTCCAACTGTGGGAAAGATGCCACCAACGGCACTACCCCCAACCGTGGTACTGTAACAACATGACTGTTATAACTGATACAAGCAGCTTGTACCATCGGGAAAACACTGCAATGTGTGAGATTTAGTAGCAGTCGAGGATTGGGCTGTGATTATTGAGTGTGAGCGCGGAGCAATTGTTTAGTATTTATTACTTAGTTACTAGTATAATTAATATCTAGCTTGCCGATAATCTTCTTTATGTGGTTGGGGTAACTGTAACTAGTTGCAGGCATAATCAAAGTAGTCGTGAACCTAGCTAACGTTGCCATCTCTTTAGCTGGTTCATTTGTACTAGGGATAGTAGCAGTTGACTGGGGGATAATTGAACTAATTCTCTCGGATATTGTTAGATGTCAATTTCTTCTCAGTGGTTTGCTTGTTGTGATTATTACAATTAACGTGAGTGCGACGGGATGAATTGACTGTCAGTAGATCGAAAAGTTTTTCCCCCTTGGGCGATGAGAGTGAAAATATTGGACGCCATTTCCAGCGCCCAATATTTTCGCTCCCCCCAAACCCTGCCTCGAAGCTTATATCGCTTTCGCCGTTTGACTAAGTGACTGAATACCGGGTTATAATGGAGTTAAATAGACATTCACTTCTTCATGTATATAACTCCAACTGAAGCTCAACAGCGCTACGGTTATCATCCTAAAACGTTGAGTAGATGAGCAGACGACGGAAAGATTCAAAGCATTAAGTCCCCAGGCGGTCATCGTCGTTACCTTGTAGAGTCTCTTGAGAAAGTCGTTGCTGCAATTGATGATAGACCAATCATCCTTTACGCCAGAGTTTCAACGGCTTCTCAAAAAGATGACCTGACTAGCCAATTCGAGTATCTTGGCAAGAATTACCCCAATTGTAAATGTATTAGTGATTACGGTTCAGGGCTGAACTTTAAGCGCAAAAAGTTTGTGGCGCTAATGGAGCAGGTCTTAAAGCAAGAAGTTAAGACTATCGTTGTTGCCCACAAAGATAGGTTGTGTAGGTTTGGGTTTGACTTTGTTAAATGGTTTTGTAATGCCCACAGGTGTGACATTGTGATTCTTAACAACACCTATAAGCCTCCCCATCAAGAACTGATGGAAGACTTCATGAGTATTATGTACTGTTTTTCCTCAAAACTTTATTTTTTGAGAAAGTATGAAAAAGTTATACTCGCCGAAGCCGAATCGGACAATTCAGACAAATCTATGTTAGACTACTCCTTTACCGCCAGAAGATTACCTATAAAAAACCGCTCCAGAGCCAAGAACGCCAAGGTTCAAGAACGATAATTTTGTACCGGGAAGGGAGTAGTTGTTAGGAGGTACAAACAATGACTAAGGGCAAAAAGAAGCCCAAAAACGAAATTCATAAGCTGTCAACTCAGATTATTAACGTTGTTTTAATTGACGACGCAGCAAAGTCTGAGGTGTTAGATATTATGGAGCGCTTAGGGATTGTTCGCTCCGAATCCTACAACAAGCTTGGTGGCGTTAGGCACTGGGGAATGAATTGGCGGGATGCATATCCTGAAGTTCGCGCTTTCAGGACACCTGAATCTTTGGGTCTGCCATCCAAGTTGATGGAATGGACAGTCAGTGATGTCGCCAAGGCGATACTTGCCCAACAAGCTGCAACTATTGCACGAATTAGAGGGAAGATTTGGGCGAGATATCCTGGGTCAGAAAACGAGGAAGCTCGTAACGAGGCTTACCGAAAGCTTAATTCTACCGAGTTTTTGTCGGATTCATTCCTGAGCAGAATTGTCAGGGAGCAGTTTCAACGCGGTCATACTTGGGTAGGCAATCAAATTGTTTATCAGCCAGAAGCTTACTCGGTAACACAAGTTAATCGTTTCGTTTACAGGCTGAGTGTATCTGGTTTGACTAAAGGTAAGCGGATTCAGTTCAATATGAGAAGTAACCGCAAGCCAACAGGACTTATCAGAGTTATTTACAATTCAGAGCTAGACCGTTTTGAAATTCATTTTGTAGTTAACTTTGGCATCTATACCAAATCTCCAGATTCAGAAAGAACGCCCATTGGTATTGATAAAGGGTACACAGAAGCTTTCATTGATTCTAACGAGAAGGTTCATGGTGAGGGGCTAGGCGAGCTATTAACTAAAAAGTCTAACCGCATCACAAACAAGAACCGCAAGCGCGGAAAGTTATTTGCTCTGTTTCGTAAGTACGAAAAACACGCTCCAGCAAAAGCTGCACGGATTCTGGAAAATAATTTATCAAGAAAAACAGAAAATAAGCGCTATAGAAAAGACCAAGCTGCTATTTCTTCATTACTTGGTCAAGCATCAAAATCCCTGTTCGCTACAGGTAAACTAAAAATTTATGCTGAAGATTTGACGGAACCCATCAAAAATAAACGATCCTCGAAAGCAATGTCTCGCAAGTTGAACAGTTGGGTAAAAGGACAAATGCGAGACAGTTTACAGAAATGGGCTGATTGGAGCGATTCAGTTATCTCAGAGGTCAATGCTGCGTATACGTCACAGACCGATGCGGTTACGCTGACCCTTTTAGGGAAGCGTGACGGCGACCGTTTTATCAGGCACACTGGGGTCGTGGGCGCACTCTGACTGCAATGCCGCTAAAACTATTCTTTGTAGAGGTACGGATAAGGAAATCACTCGTTTCATGAAGGCGAGTGAAGTGCAAGCGGTATTATTGCGTCGTACTGCAATGTTTTTGGCGCTCCGAGGTAAGAGTTTGGAGGATGCCGTAGAGTTGGGCTGGCTCGACCCTAAGCATCGCAAAAACCCTGAGTTTCAAAGACTGGTAGGTGGGAGCCTGCCAACGACTAGAAAGAAGAGGCAGCGCGGTCTTGGGGGTTTCTCCCATGAGCGACTGCCGTGAGTGGAAGGTCTAATCCTTAACCGCTATACCACTCCTCACTCAGTCAACAATTCTGTTTTATACCGTTTAATAGCGATTTATCCTATTTTACGAGTTTCCCAAGTAGGAGGTGGTACTACGATGCCATTACTACCCTGGTGGGCATTCTTTTAGTATTGGCAAGACATCTAAAATCGTTGCCAATAGATAACCCGTATTTGCACCTCGACCGGATTTCGTTATCCATGGTGAGAGACTAGCAGTGGGTCTGATTGTTACTTAGACTACCAGAACGGGTGCTTATTTTCCCAACCTAGATCCCAGTTCTGACACAGACGTTGATGAAGCCAATTGAATTGCAGCTAGGCGAGCCTTTAGAACTGACATATTGCTCTCATCAATGCTGAAATTAAAAACCATTACCTTCTCCAGTTGAGGACTACACTGACGTACATAGTCCGAAACTAGTCTTGAAACGCAAACCATATCAAATTGTGACAAAACTTGAGGATTTTGCTGGAAACCCTCTAAATCTAAAGTTTTCAAACTTACATGAGAGATGCCAGCCGACTCCAGCATCCGTTTCATCTCTTCACACCCTGTTTCTGACTGACAAACAAGCAACACTTTTGCGTGACGAGGTAAAGAAGAAATTTGTGTCAGGAGTTGCAGGTCTGGCTTGAGGTTAACGGCAATTACTTCCTGTGAGGGAGCAGTTAATTGAATAACTTCCCATTGATGTAGTACTGTCGTGATTACAAGGTCAGCAGCCAGCAGTGAATTCAAGGTTTTTGGCTGACCTGCCTTTAAGTTTTCTAAATGCAGAAACAACAAAGGAAATCTTACTTCTGATTGAATGGCTTCATATACATCTACATCTGCACTATGTTGCAAGTATTCTACAAAAACTAACTTGAAAGTGGCTGGAATCTGCTGACTCAACTTCACAGCTTGTGCGTAAGCAGCTGCACCAAATTCAGATGGAGATAATCCAATTATTGTCGCAGCACTAAAGGCTTGACCTAGCAGCTTGTAGAATTGCTTGTGGATAATAATATTCTGTACAACTTGAGTGTTAGCGACAAAAGTTCCTTTACCTCTTTGAGCTACTAAATAACCGAATTCAATCAGATAGTTATAGACTGCTGCAATAGTGTTGTGATTTACTCCCAAATGTTTGGCTAATTGAGTAACTGTTGGCAAAACATCACCCGGCTGCAAATCTCCTATAGCGATTAGTAGTTTAATCTGCTCAGCAATCTGAGCATTAATCGTTATCGGCGCTTGAGTATCAACAATAATCGACAACCAACTTGTCTGAGTCATTGCCATATAAATAGTCGCAAATAGGCAGAAGTCATTTACAATATATTATTATAAAAGTATATATTTAATTGTCAATTGATGCATGTGATTACGAAGACAATTATGGGTAGATAATTAGGTTTAATAAAAATAAAAAAAATAGAAAACTCTATTAACAATTATCTGACTTAATAAGTTGCGCAAAAGAGTAAGACTCTCTTTTCAAAAGCCGTCAGTTATTTCAACAGTCGCGGCAAGGAGTCCCTCTCCATACCGCAGGTTGGTTGGGGATTCAGACCCCAACCAGAAGAGCCCCAGTCACCAGTCACCAATTCCCGATCCCCAGTCCTCATATCAAATAGTTGCATTCTTTCTGTTACATCAGAAAATTGCCACATTCTTCCAATATAATTTGATTCTAAGTATTGAGGTCGCGAATGGCGTTCAAATATTCGACCATCTCTTAGTCTAATCATGTCATAAATTTCTGATTCCGTATGCATGTATATTTTTTGAACGCTATTAAGAAAGCTATTAGCGTCCTCAACTAGTAAAGATGCCAACTCTAATGCCTTCTCCTCATTTTGTGAAACTATAATGTGTTGAGGAAGATCCCACATGTCTATAAACTTTCGATTCAGGCTCACCATCCTTCTGTTACTATCGACTATGAGAATGCCAGCAATAGTCTGAACTTTGCCTTTACTCAAGAGTCTTATCATAACATTTTTTCCTGGAGTTGCTAGTTGACTGGTATTAACATGCTATTATACTAGTAAATATGACTCGCCAGCTTTCACTACTTGAACGCCCAATTTAGTATATGTAAGATTAAGCACCAGGGATCTGCCAATGAGAGAGCTATTGAATTTTCCAGAATAGTATCGGATTTACCTTCGCGAGGGTGACTTTCTACAAATCATTGGTCTTGGCTTGTAGCGCTGTGAATATCAGGGTATGGATAAAGTTTTTATACTACTAAAACCGTAATCTTAACGTAAGGCGTCATGTAAAAATAAGTTGTACAAATTTTATTTCAAACGGATTGCAAATCTAGCTTCCACATAAAAATTGTTCAGGTTATTTTTACACGAATCCTAAGCGCAATCTCTGCGCTACTCTATGTGCCATACTCCTCCTGATTTAAGGGTCAGGGGTGCTTTTACAAAAATCCGATTGAAATTGGGGGTGCTAAAAATGAAAGAAGTTCTTGCATTGATTGAAAAAAAGAAGCTTGAATTTGCCCAAACGCCGTTCATGAAGTTTCTGCAAGACAAAAGCATCGACCCAAGGCAAAGGCTAGCTTGGGCTCCTGCCTTTGCTCCTTTCGCAATGAGTTTTAAAGATTTTAACAGACTCGTACTCAGTAAAGAGCCAGGAACTAGTAAACTCCAAGAGATGATTAACCAGCACACCTATGAAGATGGTCGTCACTGGGTGTGGTTTCTGCAAGACATGAAGTTGATGGGATATGACTACTCCATAGACTTTACCGACACGTTGAAATTCCTGTGGGGTGAAGAAACACAAAAAGTACGCTCTATGGCTTATGACCTATTTGCCATATGTACTTTTGAAGATGATATTCTGATGAAGTTGGCTGTCATTGAGTCAATAGAAGCAACGGGAAATGTTGCTTTATTTGAGATTGCACAAGTGGCTAAGGAACTCCAACAAATTACCAAGCTGCATCATCCCTATTTTGGTGAGTCTCATTATGCTAAGGAGACGGGTCATATTCAGGCAGAAATGGATGATGTAGAACATTTTGTTGAAAGCATACAACTGACAGAGGCACAGAGGGAAAAAGCTTTTACTCTGGTAGAAAAAGTCTTTGAAGATTTCACAGAGGCAATGAGTGAGATGCTGGCGTTTGCCCAAAAGCACCCTTATGACCAACCTTTTACAACAACGGGCAATATTAAGCAATCAAAAACAACTAGGTAACAATAAATCAAGTGATTTGAGTGCCACTATTTCCGTTTTCGTCTATATATAGCGTTTCCTAAGCAACTGAGGTACACCTAAATCTTTTTTACCTGGGTTAATAGCCTTGAAAACGTACCTCACCAAAGAAAGGCAGAGGGCAGAGGGCAGAAGGAAAGAGAGCAGAAGGCGTCACCGTGCCAAAACGGGAAAATTGTACGCTAAGGCTGAAAACCTTGCCCCGTAAGCATCTTAACTACTCATTTTTCTATAGCGCCCACAAGTAGCTATTTACCCTCAGTTTATTGGTGCAGAGTAGTATGTATTCCCTGCACCTTGATAGTACGTTTTGACAAAAGTATTTTTTATGGTCACGCTTGGGAAGTTGTATACTGGAATTATTCAGAAAAATTTGGTAAGTTTTTCAACACCAATTGTGCCACTTCTTCAGCACGTTGTGATGTTACTTTTTGATACCGTAATGTTGTCTGAATACTTTCGTGTCCCATGAGCGCCCTAAGTTCTTCAATCCCCATTAGCCCCACTCGCTCTGTAGCAAATGTATGCCGTAGGTCGTGAATACGAATTTCTTGGAGTTCTGGAGTTTCCCCAATTAGATTTGTCCAGGACTTATGCGCCATACGGTATCTCATATCTTGCACCTGTCTGGATAAACCCTTAATACACCAATAGGAGTGTA
>CAZZVG010000256.1:0-7497 GCA_964657295.1 Iningainema sp.
ATAGCCTTACCATTCCCTAAATGATCTAATAATTCTGGAATCCGACTCTGATGATTGTGGTCGTGGTAACTTACTTGAGGAGTCTTGATTTGAAAATGTTGAAGCAACTTACCTGTGTGCCGCGTGTCTTCTGCGGCAATGAGATCCACAGTTTGCAAAATTCGCACTCCCCTGAAAGTCATATCTTCCAAGTTGCCAATTGGTGTTCCGACAACGTAAAGTGTTCCTGGTTTTGGATCGGTTTGCATATGACATTTATCCTTTGTCCTTTATCAATTGTCAATTGTCCTTTGTCACCAATTACCAACTACCAATGACCCATCACGGTTTATTTGTCGGTTTAGTCACCTTAGATCTGATTTACCTTGCTGATTTTCCTCCCAGCAACAATCAGAAGATTGTCGCTTCTGACTATAGCGTAACCGCCGGTGGTCCAGCAACAAATGCGGCTGTTGCCTTTAGGCATTTGGGTAATGAAGCTGTCGTGTTGGGAGTTGTCGGTTCTCATCCAGTCACGCAGTTGATTAAAGGAGATTTGGCTTTTTATCGAGTGGCGATCGCCGATTTAAATCCCAGCACCACCCAAGCACCACCAGTCTCCTCGATTATTGTCACCGAAACGACTGGTGAACGGGCTGTTGTTTCCATTAACGCCGTTCAAACTCAAGCAACCATCGAAGCGATTCCAGAAGAGATTTTGTCAAATGTGAATGTCGTATTGATCGATGGGCATCAAATGGCAGTTAGTAAGGCGATTTCCCAAATGGCTAAACTCCGGAATATACCAGTTATTATCGATGGTGGAAGTTGGAAACCAGGATTTGACGAGATCTTACCTTTCGTCGATTATGCCATTTGTTCTGCTAATTTTTACCCCCCTGAGTGTCACACTATTGAAGATGTTTTTGCCTATCTTCATGGCGCAGGCATTCCTCACATTGCCATAACTCAGGGAGAAAAACCGCTTCAATATTCAACAGGTGATAAAATTAGCGTTTTAGAAGTGCCAAATATTCAACCTATTGATACACTAGGGGCTGGAGATATTTTTCACGGTGCTTTTTGTCACTACATTTTACAGGAAAATTTTCCGACTGCACTCTCGCTGTCAGCGAAAATTGCTTCTTTTTCCTGTCAGTTTTTTGGCACCCGTCATTGGATGTCAGGCTTAAATTAAGTACAACTACGGAATTTTTCTCAGAAAGGAAATGAAAGATCTACAAGAAATCCTCGCACTAGCTTGTTCTGTGGGTTGGGGGGCAGCAGAAATACTGAGGTCTTACTACCATCAAAAAGGCGAGCGCAACTTAGATGTACAATACAAACAAGATGACCCTACAACGGCAGCGGATCTAGCCGTAAATCAATTTATTTTAGAGAAATTACAAGCAGTTTTAGGTAAAGAAGATTTTGTCTACATCAGTGAAGAAACATATCAATCACAACCAGACTCGCAAGGCAATTCTGAGTGGGTGTGGATCATCGACCCTTTAGATGGTACACGAGACTTTATCGAAAAAACAGGAGAGTACGCAGTTCATATTGCCTTAGTCAAGGAAAGACGTCCAATTTTGGCAGTGGTAGCAGTTCCTGAAGCCGAAAAGTTGTACTATGCTCTCATTGGCGGTGGTGCGTTTGCAGAAACTCGTGGAAGCAAAGTTCCAGTCAAAGTGGCATCACGAGAACGCATTGAAGATTTAACAGTAGTTGTGAGTCGCACCCACAGAAATCCAACATTAGATAACTTGCTGCAAAAATTACCATGTAAACAGCAAAAAGCTATTGGCAGTGTAGGTTGTAAAATTGCTGCAATTGTCGAACAAAAGGCAGATGTATATATTTCCCTTTCCGGCAAATCTGCTCCCAAAGATTGGGACATTGCCGCCCCAGAACTGATTTTAACAGAAGCTGGTGGTCAGTTCACCCATTTTGATGGTACGCCATTGCAGTACAACACTGGTGATATCAATCAGTGGGGTGGAATACTCGCCAGTAATAGTCAGTTTCACGAAGAGCTTTGTCATCAAGCACAAAAAGCAATTAGCTAACGACTAACCTCATGTCCCATTGAACACTTATAATACCGTTCGTAGTTGCGCTTCAGCGCACTCTTTTTAGTGTTAAGAACACTCACAGAGCGAAACTCCTCCCAAACACCGATTAAATCAACCGCACCCGTACGCCAAAACATAGAGAAAGAAGGTGATAATACACGACGAGATCAAGGCGAGTAATAACCTATTTTTTATTTACAACTCATTAACCGAACATAAAATAAGCGCTAATGACTCCACTTACTTGTCAAAACTACATCGCCGATCAATGGTTGAGTGCAGTATCGAAGGATACTTTAGAAAGCCGCAACCCGGCGGTTAACAGCGAACTTGTTGCTACCTTTCCCCGTTCTGTAGCTGCTGATGTGGATGCCGCCGTTGCAGCTGCGCGTCAGGCTTACCGGACTTGGCGACTCGTCCCTGCCCCAGCAAGAGCAGAATATATATATAAAGTAGGAGAACTCTTACTTCAGTATAAAGAAGAACTTGCCATATTGATGAGTCGAGAAATGGGTAAACCCATAACAGAAGCGCGGGGAGATGTCCAAGAGGGGATTGATTGTGCCTTGTACAGTGCAGGTGAAGGGCGACGACTCTTTGGGCAAACGACACCTTCGGAAATGCCGAATAAATTCGCAATGACAATGCGAATGCCCATCGGAGTTTGTGCTTTGATTACACCTTGGAATTTCCCCATAGCCATCCCTTGCTGGAAAGCGATGCCAGCCTTAGTGTGCGGCAATACCGTCATCCTTAAACCTGCTGAAGATACCCCTGCTTGTGCAACCAAACTCATTGAGATTTTTCAACAAGCGGGTTTGCCACCAGGAGTTGTTAACTTGATACACGGTTTGGGAGAAGAAGCAGGGAAAGCTTTAGTGGAACACCCTGATGTTGACTTAGTATCTTTTACCGGTTCTTCGGAAACGGGTGCTTTTGTTGGCGAAACTTGCGGACGCACTCACAAACGTGTGTGTCTAGAAATGGGTGGCAAAAACGCCCAAATTGTGATGGAAGATGCAGACTTAGAACTAGCCCTTGAAGGTGCAGTTTGGGGAGCATTCGGTACTTCCGGTCAACGCTGTACCGCTACAAGTCGTCTGCTTTTGCACCACGATATTAAACAACAGTTTACCACAATGCTCCTTGAGCGCACCAGTAAATTACGTCTAGGTGCTGGTACTGATTCTAACACTGATGTCGGACCATTGGTGAATGCATCTCAACTCCAACGTGTCAGTCAGTATCTGGAGATTGCTCGTGAAGAAGGTGCAAAGGTGTTAATCGGTGGAAATGTAGCGAATGAGGGGGAATTGCAGCACGGCAACTTCTTTCAACCAACTCTTCTCGATTCTGTGACTCCTCAAATGCGGGTAGCGCGTGAAGAAATATTCGGACCCGTGGTGGTTTTAATTGAAGTAAACTCTTTTGAAGAGGCGATCGCTATCCTCAACGATACACCCTACGGTCTTTCTTCTTCAATCTACACCCGCGATATTAACCGTGCTTTTGCTGCCATGCGCGATATCGAAGCAGGTATAACTTATATCAACGGTCCCACAATTGGCGCAGAAGTGCATTTACCTTTTGGCGGTGTCAAACAAACTGGAAACGGACACCGAGAAGCTGGTACGACTGCAATGGAAGTGTTTACAGAATGGAAAACTGTATATGTAGACTTTTCTGGTGGTTTGCAACGCGCCCAAATAGATAATCGGGATTAGCCAGAGAGTGTAGACGTTAACGCGCACGACTTGGATTAGTGCATTGCCTCACGGAAGATCCAACCGGTACATTGTAGTTAACACAGTATGGATAAGAACGAGAAGAATCGCTCGACGTTACAGAATTATAGCTACTAGTGGAACGATTAGGTGTTTGAGTCGGTTGACTTTGCTTTGGTTGTACGACAATAGTGCGGGAATTTGCCAAAGTTGGAATCGGAATGAGAACGCTAGCTGATACAACCAAAGAGATGGCAGCAACAATTTTATTTTCAATCACCTTTTTCACAATTTTTACCTTAACTCATCCCCTTAAGTTTCATCACAAGGCACTTTTGAAACCTCAGTAAGAATGCCGAATTTTTAATCGATGATATTTAAGAAATAGCGATCGCTTCATTGGCCCTTCCGTGCTGAGTGTTTAAAATATCACCATGTGCGAGATGGTGAGTTCTTTGGTAGCAGTCTTAAATCATTCGTGAAAACCGAGATCCCCGACTTCTTTAAGAAGTCGGGGATCTAAGAAAGTTTATCTTGCATTCAATTGGAAGTATAAAATACAATTTTAATTTTTTAGGCTTTGTATATTTAGTTGACTGCCGGCAATTTCATATACCATTTTAAATTTTTAATGCTAGAGATTTCACCATCCCAAATCCCAAATCTAAAATCTAAAATTACTTTACCTCGTGTACCTCGGTTAGTGACTTCTTTACCAGGAGCGCGTGCCAGAGAGATTGTAGAACGCGATCGCGCGGTGACTTCTCCTTCCTACACCCGTGATTACCCGTTAGTTGTCGCTGGCGGTGAAGGTTGTATGGTAGAAGATGTAGACGGCAATGTGTTTTTAGATATGACTGCAGGAATTGCCGTGACTGCTACCGGGCACGCCCATCCCGAAGTTGTCCGGGCAATTCAACAGCAGTCGTCGCTGTTTTTACATATGTCGGGTACTGATTTTTACTATGAACCGATGGTGGAACTGGCAGAGGGAATTGCCTCCCGTGCCCCTTTTCCTAATGGTGCGAAAGTGTTTTTCACCAATTCCGGGGCAGAATCTAACGAAGGCGCAATCAAACTTGCTCGATATTACACAGGGCGATCGCTCATCGTTGCCTTTTTGGGAGCATTCCACGGACGCACCTATGGGGCAATGTCCCTCACTGCTTCCAAAGCAGTACAGCGAGCAAAATTTGGTCCTTTATTACCAGGGATCACTCATATTCCCTACGGAACTCATGCCAGTCTGGATTATCTGGAAAAAGAACTATTTCCGACAACACTACCACCGCATGAGGTAGCAGCAATTATCGTCGAACCAATTCAAGGAGAAGGCGGTTATATTGTACCGGAGGATGGGTTTTTGCAGCGCATCCGGGATATATGCGATCGCTATGGTATTTTGATGGCAGTTGATGAAGTACAATCTGGCATGGGCCGCACCGGGCGGTTATTTGCAATTGAGCATTGGAATGTCATGCCTGATATCATCACCACCGCTAAAGGGATCGCCAGTGGACTTCCTTTAGGAGCAATTCTCTCTCGTCCTGAACTGATGATTTGGCCTCCTGGTTCCCATGCGACAACCTTTGGTGGCAATCCCGTAGCTTGTGCGGCAGGTATTGCTACCTTACGACTGCTAGAAAACGGCTTGATGACAAACGCTACCCTGATGGGAGAATTATTGCAAGCTGGTTTGCGTCGTTTAGAACAGCAATATCAGCGAACTTCGCTACCACGAGGTAAGGGTTTGATGGTGGCTGTCGATTTGTTGGATACTGAGGGTAATCTCGATCCCCAACTACGCGATCGCATTCTTCAACAAGCTTTCAAGCAAGGGCTATTGTTACTTGGTTGCGGTCAAGCAGCAATTCGCTTTTGTCCGCCTCTAGTCATCGATAGTGACCAAATTCAAATTGCCTTAAATATTTTTACTGATATCTTAAAAAATTCGCTGTAATTAGGATTTTGCCCCTTGCTAGAATACTTCCCAACACCAGTTGAAGATTCCCAATGCAATTTCTCCCCCTCCCTAAAACTCCTCACTTTGCGTCATGAACCCTGAAATTACCCGTCACCTTTGGGAAGCACTTTGGCTTGAATACAGTTCTAGAGTAAGTTATGCTCGTACCTACCAGAAGATGATCACTGCTGCAGGTGGAACTACCGTCAACGATCATATCGCCTTTCGGTCTTTGCGAATGACAGTAGATGGTCCACAGGGTAAAGTTAACTTGGGAATTGACTACCTGGGGAAACTTGCTGAAGCTTTGGGTTATGAAGCTTCAGGAGAGTACACTTTTGCTCAAACGCATCTTTTTGCCCGTCACTATCGCCATCCGCAGCAAGAGGAATTTGATTTACCCAAGTTATTTATCAGCGAATTGATTGTAGATGAATTGCCCGAAGAGATAGTCGAACTTATCCGCCAAACAGTAGCAGGCGAAAATTTACTTAGCTTTTTAGCAATTATTGATACATTTGGTTCTCAGACTAAGCACCTTGTCCAACAACTGCAAAAAATCTTTACCCGCCCTTGGCAACCTCCCCGATATTCTGTCTTGCAGGAAGTTAATCAAGTCACTCAGTATGGTGCTTGGGTTTTGCTACACGGTTATGCAGTCAATCACTTTACAGGCTACGTTAACTGTCAGAACACCCCACAATACCCAGATATAGACACAACCGCTTCTGGCTTGGCTAAACTAGGTGTGCCGATGAAAGCTGAGATTGAAGGAGATGTTACCTGTGGTTTGCGACAAACGGCAACTCAAGCAGTGACAGAAGTTGTCACAGTATTAGATGATACTACAAGTACAGCAATTCAGATTCCGTGGACTTACGCTTATTATGAAATAGCCCAGCGCTACATGATGGATGTGGACGCAAGTCAGCAAGTGCTGTTTGATGGTTTTCTTGGGAGGAATGCCCAGCAATTATTTGAAATGACTCGGTTAGATCTGTAAAAGCGTATGATTGCACTACTGAACGAAGTTGAGTATTCCAGATTTATTCGTCACTCGATGAGCGTTGCATATTAGTAGATCTACATTGGGTAGATTCCCCATACTGTTTTGGGTAGATATCCGGTTATTTGCCAACTGTTTAGTGGATACAATGATCTAAGAAGAGGTTGTTATTAGCATTTATCTTTCATGTCTACCTGACTAAAAACATTATGTGTCTCTCAAAAGCCTTGGCTCTTGAGAGCGATTTGCTGTCATACCAAACACTACCGATAACTCACGAATTGCCAATTTACCGCAATGAAATAAGGCTCAACGCGACTGCATAACTCCATTCTGTCTAGTCAAGATATCGCTATCCAAACGGTGTGAGCGTGAAATTTGTTTTTCAAAGTTCAGTAATTTTCAATTCCGAGGCTTCCTATGGATACATTAAAGATTAAGGGACATTGGACGGTACACACTAAAGGTGAGGGTGACATACCAGGAGCGCCTATTGGTACTGTAGAACACATTGATGGCGAGAAATACATCAAGCTAACTCAGACTGATTCACCGGATGGAGAACACCATTGGATTCCCATGGACTGGGTAGACTTTGTAGACGATCGCGCTTTATACCTCAACAAGACTCACTCCGAAATCATAGCAGGGTTAATGGTTTGCAATGATAAACCATTAACCCAATAAAAAAGTTGCTCTTTAAGAATCGATCAATCATCTGCGATCGCTATAACTCACAGCTGCCTTGCA
>CAZZVG010000257.1:0-7476 GCA_964657295.1 Iningainema sp.
TCCCCCAACCCCTCCCCTAATAGGGGAGGGGAGACTTTGACGCAAGTCAAAGGCGTTCTCGATGTCAGGGTAATAAGATTTTCATATACTACTTAGAAAAAATGATAATCATTGTTATATGGAGAGGGGGCGATCGGCAGCCTATTGCTTCCCCCTTTTTATAATTCGATTAAGTATAAAATTTCTGGCACAAATAGTCACGAAAAATGTTAAAATTTAAACTTATATCGTTGTGTGTGGTTACTTTGTTGTCATGGTTAATGTCAAAGATATTGAAATTAAAAATATAGACCATTTAGGCATAGTGGCAGGAATAATAGATGCGATTGGGTTGGTGGAAATAATTAATGATTTAATAGGGCAAGAACCAGGAGAAAAAGTTAGTGCAGGGCAGGTGGTAAAAGCAATGATATTAAATGGGTTAGGAAGGGTTTCTCAACCCTTATACATGTTTCCCAACTTTTTTGAGAACATAGCTTGCGCGCATTTAATTGGACCAGGAGTTAAAACCGAATATTTAAATGAAAATATTGAAATAATCGAGAAATAACCGTCCAAGAAAGAGCAAGAAAAAGACAAATATTATCAAATTTTGGCAACCGTCTCAGAAAACAAAAATGCAATTGACATTGCAACTAGAAGTGCTGGTCGTTTTATTATTGCCACAAATATTTTAGAACAAAATGAATTAGGCAACGATGAAATGATTTCTGAATATAAAGCCCAGCAATCATGCGAAAGAGGTTTTGGGTTTTTGAAAGACCCTTTATTTTTCGCCGATAGTATTTTCCTGAAAAGTCCAGAAAGGATACAGGCTTTGGCAATGATTATGGGGTTATGTTTATTAGTTTACACCCTTGCTCAACGACAACTCAGAGCAGCTTTATGTGCATCAAACTCTACAGTAAAAAATCAATTACGTAAGTCAATAAATAATCCCACTCTCAGATGGATATTTCATGAGCCTAAATGTACAGGAATGTGGGGGGCATTAGCGACTAATAATCCAGAAGCGTCAAAAATAGCACAGGAGAAATCTAGCCTCTCTTTGATATTCACCGATGCTGCCGTGTTTTGAAGAACAATTCCTATTTGTTCGGCGATAAATTGATAGAGGTTTTTGAATATTTCTAAGTGGACAGGGTCGGGTTGAGATGTTATGTACATTTTTGACTCCTATTGCTATATGTTTCCAAGATTACCGAAAGCCAAATCGAATGTCTCATCCAATAGAAAGCTTAATCGCATAACGGATATACGGCTTGATCATGGAATACGAAGACTTGAACGACCATGAGGATTTACATCTTGATCCAATTTTCGTGCTAGCATTAGGAAAAACAATTGGCAAAGAGAAAGAGCCAACAATATTTGCAGGAAAAATTACATTAAATCGTTAAAAGGGAACTCTTAACGGGCAATAGGGAACAGGGAAATCCCCATCATTAAAATCAGGGGATTTGTACAAAGTATCAAGAGCGAGCGTCAACCATTCTAATCAGCATCACCGCTTAATAGGTTAAGGGTATTCGTGCCATCGTTAACGAAGAAGATCCCTTTGTCTTTGACGACAAGCAGGTTGAAGAGAGTGCCTGCTCCCATAGGACTCAACTGTACGGAGCGCACTTGCTGACCATTAGGTCTGGTCTCAACTAGGTTCCCATCACCTGCGTTCACCGTCAAAATGTTACCGTTGGGCGCTAGCTGCATGCCAAGTGGCATATTCAGTTTACCATTGCTGGAAACTTCAACCGGAGAGGTAGGGGACAGGCGGGAGATCGCATCAGGGATGGCAGTAATGCGGCTGTTAATGGTATCCGCTACATAGAGGGTTTCATGTTTCATGTTCACCCAAAGCTAGACCAGTTGGTCCGACGACGAGATTATTGGCATCAAGCTTTTCAGCGAAGCCAGTACCAATGACAGTGCTGGACTTAACCTGGGGCTTCTCATCCTCGGAAACCTTCAAATTGAGGCGTACAACTGTTCCTTGGTTAGTCGCCTGGAAGTCCTGTTTATTGTTAGTGATGGTGCCACTCAACACGTTGCTGACAAACAGTGTGACCTCGTCATCGTCGGCTGATCCGGATTTAGAATCAACAGCAGTCAGATCCCACGGGCCTTTGATATTTGAAGTAATGGTGTCAACGAGATGACCATTGTGGTCTAGCACTAGCAAGCATCCGGTTCCGACGGTTGCAGCCGTGCCATCAGTGCTGGGTAAGCTGCCGACAATCACCCAGCCAGAACGTAATACGGTCAGAGCTGTGGTCAAGCCGATACCCCCAGGGCAAGACTGAGGCGATACCGCGTTTCGGTTAATTTGGGCGAAGAGACTTTGGGTGCCGTCAGGTTTAATCTTGACAATGGTAGTCCCCGTGCCTTGGAAGTTGGCATTGTTATTGAAGTTACTCACCAAGATGTCGCCTTCGTGCAGGGAACCCTCGGTGTGTGGCACAATCGCTATCCCGTAGGGGTTCATGTCACCATTACTGGGAATAGTTGAGGCGAAGGTGCTGATTTTGTTGAATTCTGCCACAAAAGAAGATTCTGGAGATTCAGCCTTGGCAACTTGCCCGAAACTCAGGGCGAGCATGGGGAGGCTAGCGGCGATCAACTTGGCAACGCGAGTGATGGAATGATGCATGATGTTTCTCCTATTGAATGAATAGACTTGTTGTATGAGTCGGTTGTGTTGCAGAAAATCTGCAGAAATTAAAGTTGAGCCAACATTAAGACGAAAACGGAAATAGGGACTCTTAATGCTTGTTTTTTCATTGTCTATAACGACTTTCTTTATCAGAAAGTAGTAACTTATTAAACTTAGATAGGACAAGAATCTTCCGCCCTAATTTTTGAACAAGCAAATATCTTGGCTCAATCTCTAGTTCATCTTCTTTGTGATGTATTTATCATCCAAAAAGATTCAAGGTATTTTTTCCAAACGGATGATATGGTATTACCAACAGCGGACTTGTTTAAGAATTGCAAACTTATAATTTAATCCTTCGTTTTTTCAGAACAATTTAACTTTATTAGTTAAATTGAAGACTGTCCATGAGGATAAGTTAAGGAAAGTTAAGGTTATAATTAAGTCAAATTATTCATAAAATTTTAAGTAACCGTTCAGGTGGTGTTCCTGCGGCGTACCAGGCGGAGAAACCCATTACAGTCTTTATCATTCGAGTCTCCGAGACTGGTTGGGTAGGTACATTTAAAATACTCCCGAACCGCTCGTTCGCCGTTAGCCGTTCCCGCAGGCTACCGCCAAGACGGCAAGAAGAAGATAGGTAATTTTCTAACGGTTCGGGAGTAGGATGTATATCAATGCTGTGAGGTATTAAAGGAAAGTAGCTATGACTGCTTCAGTACAAGAACTTCTGATTACGTTTGATACCCTGACTGAACCAGAAAGGCTGGAAATTGTTTTGGAGATTTTGAAACGGGTTACTCGTTTAGACTTTCCGCCCTTGTCAGATGAGGATTTAGTCTGGAATGCTGAAGAACTTTTTTTAGAGTTAGACAAGCAAGAAACTGTTTATGAGTAGTCCCGGACGCGGAGAAATTTGGCTTGTCGATCTGGGCTACACAGCACTCATTTAGACCATGCCTGGTTATCAGCATTCCTGCTACACAGCAAGACCGTGCGTTAGCAACTCTGATTCCTCACACAACTAGTTTACGGGGTTCAAGATTCGAGGTAGAGATAAAAGTAAATTTTCTTCGGGCTGGACCATTTGATGTACAGAACATTATTACAATTCCTCATGCAAAACTGCTACGGAAATTGGGAAGCTTGACACACGAACAAGTAGCAGATGTAGAGAAAGCATTACTCTTCTGGTTGGGATGCGAGGAAGCAAGTTTTGAAGACAAAGAGGACGAGGAGTAGAAACAACTTGGTCAATGCTGGTGTTGGATTTTTTAAGGCCAACTCAACCTACAGCTAGCCTCTGTTTGATATTCACCCTATTCACTATTTTTGAGAGCATCCATATCACAAGAAACAATTTTCTCAAGATTGCGCGAGATTTTCTCAATATTCCAGTTCCACCATGAGATTTCAAGCAGTGAATTTATAATCTCGTTAGAGAAACGCTGCTTGATGGGCTTTGCTGGATTACCTCCCACAATAGTGTAGGGTGGAACGTTGCTAACGACGACTGACTTTGCAGCAACGATCGCTCCATCACCAATGTTTACACCCGGCATGATCACAGACTCGTAACCGATCCAAACATCATTACCAACTACTGTATCACCCTTGAATGGCAACTCATTGGACTGTGGCATCACTTTTTCCCATCCATTACCGAAGATTTGAAACGGATAGCTTGACAAGCCAGACATTTTATGGTTTGCACCATTCATGATAAACTTTACGCCTTTAGCCAAAGCGCAAAATTTCCCAATGATTAATTTATCACCAATGAAAGGGAAGTGGTACAAAACGTTGCGATCAAAGTTTTCTGAATCTTCAGGATCATCGTAATAGGTATAGTCACCAATAATAATGTTGGGGTTAGATACAGTGTTTTTAATGAAGCAGACTTGTGGAAATCCCTTCATTGGATGCTTATCGTTTGGATTTGGTCCTTGCATAATATAGTCAGACTAAATCATCATTTGTGAAAAATTTTAAGCGGTGTAGGGTGGGTACTGCCCACCAAAACCAGGATATGGTCAGTGCCCTACTTGTATTTCAAAAATAAAATAGGACTGCTATATATGTTTTCCATACAAACGATTATTGTTACTCCTCTCAACGCTTTTAATAGGAGTTCTAACCTTCTGTCTCTCACGGCTTTTGCTTCCCAGGCTGTGCTTGATAAAAAATGATGTAACGATTGGGCATTTCTCAACCCAACTGCACGCGCTATTTCTGGCAAGGTGCGTTATTCAATTATTCAATTACTCCCAACTCTTCCATTAGGCATAATTGTTTTATCTAGAATTACATTATTTCGACTAAATTCACTCACCATATCATCAAACCAATCGCTTGACCAATCTTCTTCTCTGATTATCTGACTGCAATATTCAGATATTGTCACACGTACTTCCGCCTGTCTCAAATCTGCTTCAGTTAAGTCTGAATCCTGTATTAAAAAGCCTGATATATCGGCAGATCGCAAGTTAGCACGAATTAAGCAACAGTTAATCAACTTGGACATTTTAGACAGCGATATATTATCTAAAGACACACTCATTTCTTCAAGATTTGCATCGGTAAAATCAGAGCCTGTTATACTGACACAATCGAAGTTAATTTTGCTCAAGCATGACCTTTGCAAATTAACTTGTTCCAACTTTGTTTTTTTTACATAAGCATCACCTAAATTTGCATCATTTAAATCAACATTTTTTAAAAAAATATTCTTTAGACTGGCATATTCAAGTTTTGCTCCACGTAAGTTAACATTTATAAGATTAGCTTTACTGATTTCTGCCCCACTTAAATCAATATCTGTTAAAACGGTATTTTTAAGTTTAACTTTCTCTAAAACCACTTCTGAGAAATTTCTTTCTCCTAACTTATAATAATTTAGCAACTCTGCCCCATTTATGAGTTTTCCCGCAAATTGACTAGATCTAGCTTTACAATTCTCGGGTTTTTTAATGCACGCATAAACATAAACACCTGTCTGTTTTCTATCTTCCTCATTATTCTCAACATCAAAGGTTCCAAAAATGTATTCTTGTACTGATTTAGCATCCCTTTCCGTAACTGCGCGTAAAATAATCTACGCAAATTCATCAGAAACAGCTATGTGGTCTCTGAATCTACACTGTTCGATATTAGAAGCAACTCCTATGTACCAATTAGAGTAATTGAGACCACGCCCTTCTTGCTTGTACATATGAGCCAATATTTCGGGTACGATCGCACAACTATCTTTGCTGTCCATCAAGTCAATAACGAATTTAAACCAACCTACAATTTTTCAATTTTAACTTTGTTTTTTTGGAAATGGCAATGGTTTGAACCATAGATAGTTTGTAGCTTTCCAACTTACCATCTGTATCCATTCGCTCTTCCCCATTCAATCCAAGCTTGAGCCATTTGGTTGAGTCTACCACGCTGTTCGGGTTTTACAAGGGAACTGACATTGATAATTATCCTGCAAATACAGATGAACCATAGATAGTTTTGATGGGGTTTACATTTTTAGGATATGCCAATTGGCACTCTCTAAACTGGTAAAGTAGTAAATTGGGTTAAAGGTCGTAAAATTATACATTATTGGTTTACAGTTAATGAAGGATTCGGAACAAAGAGAAAACCAATACAGAGATGAATATACCTTAGAACAAAGAAAAAATTGGTACAGCAATGCAGCAGATGCCTACAACAAGACAAGACCGCACTATCCTCAACAGATAATCTACCGCGCTGTAGAATTAGCCAAGCTTACTCGATATGCAAGTATTCTGGAATTGGGATGCGGTCCTGGAACTGCAACTACATCGTTTGCAAACTTGGGCTTCTCAATGGTCTGTCTTGAACCAAGCCAAGAAGCTTGCTTTCTGGCGCAACAAAATTGTGCCCAGTATCCAGATGTAAAGATTAAAAATACTACCTTTGAAGAGTGGGAATTAGGAACCGAGAGATTCAATGCTGTTCTTGCTGCGACTTCTTTTCATTGGATTTCACCTGATATTAGATATATAAAAGCTGCTAATGCTTTAAAAGATAATGGTTCTCTGATTTTACTTTGGAACATTACACTCAAACCTCAATATGAAGTTTACCAAATGTTGCATGAGGTCTATCAGATCGAGGCTCCGTCTTTAAGACTATATGAAGACAGAGAAACTCACGAAGAAAATCTCAAAAAGTTTGGACAATCTGTCATTGACTCAGGTTTCTTCAAGGGTTTAGTGTCCGAACATTTAGCATACGAAATCACTTATAGCATCGATGATTATCTTACACTTTTAAGCACTTTGTCACAGTATATAGCGCTAGAACCTCAGCAGCGGGATTCTTTGTTTGTAGGTTTGAGGGCAGCCCTAGAGAGAAACTGGGGAAAAAGTTTCCAAGTATCATGTCTTTCAACTTTTCACGTTGCAAAAAAAATATAGTCTAGGACAAATCTTAAGAACTTGGACGTTTTAAAATTTGCTGTACAGAACCATACATTTCGCCTGTTAAACCTTTAAGTTCACGCTCAATATCTTCCCAGAGTCTAAGTTTACTCGTCCATTTCCTGTTAGATAATTGTCTAGCGGCGTGGGTTGATTCACCATCAGAAGTAGTGTATATTGCTATCTTCTCAAAACCCGCTTCCATCTCAGAATTATCGCAAAGTTCATATCCTAAGCTTTTGTATGCTTAGAAAAGTTATCAGGGTGGAAATTGCCGACCCTTTTTTTATTTCTCCGTTGTTATCAAGGTTTAGCTCTTAGAGGATGTTTGAAAAGTGGTGGATGATGTATCAAAAACTTTAGATCCTCCTAAATCCTCCTTAAAAA
>CAZZVG010000258.1:0-7438 GCA_964657295.1 Iningainema sp.
AGGCGATCGCTCCCATTCTGATGTATTTGAACTTGATAACCCGCAACTTGGATTAATACGTCCCGACTCTGGCACTTCATCGGACTCGCACAGCGCCGCAAGTTGGTCGCGCCCTAGCAATTGCTCACGCACGAGCCATAGCATGAATAGCATAACAGCGTACCTCTTCTCTCTCAATCGCTGGCGGTGGCTTCATTTTCAAAGGTTCGAGTTTGGGAATTTTGCCACCACAACAGTTACAGGTTCGCCAACTCCATTTGGCTTGGCAGTTGGGACAGTTACCCTCTTTCTCCTGAAATTGCGATCGCACATCACTGAGGTTATGGTTACATACTGGACATAAACAGGGATGGATGCCATAGAGCAAATCTACTCCTAGCGTATGAAAGCGGAACAACCGCTGGAAACGTTCAAGAGTGTTTAAATCAAGGGGACTGGCTGGCATCATGCCACCGCGATGAACAGGAGCATCATCATCCGACGTGAAAACAAAGGACTTATAATCATCCGAACTCATAAAGTTATCGCCAATGTTCAACATTCGTTGAATCAACTCTGGCGCAACATCCTCACTCATTTGTCTGTCTCGCGGATCGGTTGGATGTACCAGCACGACAAAATTCCTTACTTGGTCGTCTTTGTGGTTCCGACTTTTGGGAGTCTTATCGGTGAAAGTAACTTGGGTTTTGCCAGCTTTATATAAAGTGTCCAGGGTCTTTGTGACTTCATCTTGGTTGCCAACAAGCGATCGCGCCACCGGAACTACCACTAGCCGAATGCGGTTCGGGTGAGACGATTTGGGAGTATCACCGTTTATAGGCTCCCTGATCAACTCAATATTGATGTTGAAATTACCGCGCTTAGGAGGCTGCACAACCGCAGTCCACCCTTCCCACTGAAGTGCTTTTTGGAAATCTGACTCCTCAGGAAAATTTTCCGGCTTCGCTTGTGCGGTGTCAAACCCAATCCAACGCAAACCCAACAATACGCAGCCATAAATGTAATCAGTGTAGTCTGACTGCACATCACGCTGATGTACTGTCTTTAGTGAGTCGGAACTGCTCAAGAACCTGTCGAGCATTTCCCACAACTGACGCAGACGCCGATAGTCGGCATCCATTTGCAAAATGTTGGTCTGTTTTAAAGGCGAGACAACATCTGGCTTGGCAGATAAACTCTTGTAAAGCACCGAGTCTAAACAACTACTGATATCAGCATACAGGCTACTTATCTGATTTTTCAGTGCTTTTGATTGCTCGTATTGCGGCAAATAGTCTTGTACAGTGTCTAAATTTTGCCAAAGCGCCCTCAGTCGCTCTTCCCGGAATCGATTATACTGGTATCCTGTAAACAAATTTTCGTGCAGTGTTTCTGTTTGGTAGTAAGCACGGTCTACCTCACGGAGGCGTAGTTCCAGCCAACGCAATAGCTGTCGTACTAGCGTAGCAACCACACGGTTCTCATACAGGTCAAGCGTCTCTTCTGGGATCTCGCTTCTAATGCGAGCGGGAGTAATACGTGTTGCACTGCAAGATTGCCATAACTCTGGTCGGGATGCCAGATGTTCTATCGCGTCAGGCGTAATTCTTCTGGCTCGGTCGATTGGCATAACTCGACGCTCTACTATCAGAGTACGTCGGGGTTTACTGCAAACCCTGAGCAAAGATGGTAAAGCCTCTGCGATCGCCTCATCGAGTTCCAAGACCTTCTGGCCAGTGAGGGAATTATGAATAGTACCGGGAGAAAAAAACGGCAGCTTGAGCAATTGCTCCGTTGATAGAGTTGGCTCTAGCCCTTTTGCTTGATCAGCAAAGAGTGCTAGAGCCGCTTGCATTGCCTGATCAAGCTGTGTTCGCATTGAAACTTCAAATTTATACCGCCCAATCGTTCCTCCGCCAAGGTTGGAGAGTCGCACCGAACAAACCCGGCAAGCATCTACTGCAATTGGTAAATCAACAATTGTTTCGTTCCTCCGGATGTGATGAATAGTGTCATTGAGCGCTATTTCAGTTTCACCGTCTTCAGCAGAGAATTTAATCTGAATCCGGTAATCATCCATGCTGTCAAGACGACGGCGTTCTTCTGGTTGCAAGGTTTCCAACTCACCTGTCCAGCGATTGCGTAAAAAAAGATTCGCCATAGTTTACCGCTTAAATTTGTTAATTTCGCGATCGAGGAGATTCAGAGAAATCGCAGCATTTTTTAGTCGTGGGTTATCTGTAAAACTTTTCTCTATACTGTCTCGCACCTCCTGTAAACCAGAGCGAACATTTGGGTCAGTTCGATTTCCCTATCCTCTGGGCGACCTTCCATAATCGAGAGCAAATCTGCAAAATAATATTCCACTCGCGACAGGTTCATTTCATCCAAAACTATGAAATAGGGATGATTGCGATAGCGATTTGTCCCTGCTTCATATATGGCTCGGGAAAAAGGAGATTCATTAAAAACGCGGAAAAAAGAGTTGTAAGAACCTACCAAATCTAGCTTATCTCGCCAGCTTGACTGAACCTCAATTCGGGCAAATTTGCCACCGATAGCATAAGCGAAGTATTCTGGCAGGCTAGTCTTACCAGTACCGCTAACACCTTGTATAATAATTAGTCTAGAAGCTGCCATTGATCCGATGAAAGCCTGAATAGTATGCTCGTCATAGTAGTGAGCAAAAAAGGTACTTTCAGCTTGTCCCATTTCTAGCTCTTCGCGGGTTGGCAAACTAGCCATCCAGGTACGAGATTGTTTGGCTAAGTCATTCAGATTATCAACAGGAATCCTAGTAATTTTATCAGCAATAATCTTAGGTTCAGCATCCATGTTGGCAAAGTTTGCGAATGCCTGAATTTTTTTCTCCTTGAGGTTGCCCAACATTCGCTCTAGGTCTTCTATTTGCTCATTAAGATACTGATTTAATAACTTGAGAGTGTCTCTTTCTTTACGGAAGTTTTCGGTTTCTTGCCTTTCATTTTGCTGATGGCGACGGATGCGTTCTAAGTCATCGACCTTTGCTTGTAAATCTCGACATCTTGCCTCGAAATCAATTGCTGCTTCTGCACGCCTGCGAAGTTCTGCGAGTTCTATTTCTGAAGGATATTGCTCAAATAGTTTTTCGTATTCTCGAAGTTTAGTTTCCAGCAGATTGTTATCTTGTAAAAGTTTTTCTGGTGAACCAGAAACAGCTTGTAGCAAACTATTGATTTTTTGCAATTCTGCTCTCAGCCGATGATTCTCGTCTTGGATAACTTGAAGCTGTTGCTCAATATTTATCTTTTCGGCTTTTAACCGATTAATTGCTGCTTCTGAACAAGCACTTTCACGTTGAGCTAATTCTTGTTCCTTGTGGTGTAGTTTTTTATTCTGTGAAGCTAGCCAATCATTTTCTTCTTCTAGGTCTTGCTCTCGACGCTTAAGTTGACTTAGTTGTTGAAAAAGTTTTTCATCTGCCTCGGCAAGTGACTTTTCCTTATCATTAAGACATAAACGAAAATTTTCTAGCTCTTGTTCCCTTGCGTGGATTTCCTCAAGTGTTTGCTCTCTAGCTCTTTGTCGGTGTTCATTCGCCAAATTTTGTGCCTGTTCGACAATCTTATCGGCTTTATTTTGGGCATCATCCTTGAACTTTTGAGATTCCTTTGTAATCTGCTCCGCTTCGGTTTGTGCACTACTCCGAATTTTTTCAGATTCTTTTTGTGCCTTGACTATAATTCGTTCCCATTCAGCCGTAATTTCCTGTTGTTTTTCTGTTAGCCATTCCTGACGAGCCGCTGCTTCTAATTCTTTAAAACCATTAATCGCTTGCTCTTTTTTGTCGGCTAATTCCTGTTCTCTCTGTGCAACTTCAGCTTCTTTTGCTGCGGCTGCTTCCTTTTGCTCCTCTAACTGAAGTTCCAGTTCGTTGATTTTTTGTTGCAGTTTCTGAATTTCCGGAGATTGAGCATTAGCTGTTGACTCATTTTGAGAATTCACTGAAACAACAGCAGGAGCATTAGCGCTAGGTGGAATTAAAGTTTGTTGCTGACGGTTCTGACTTGATGTATTTGAACCTCTATTTCTTTTTGCCATTTACACCTCTTTATGAAATTTGCTAGTTGTTAATCGCCACGCTTTAACAACTGAAGGTACAATTTGATATATTTTCGTGACTAAATCTTCAACCAAGATGATTGGAGCGTTGTGGCTGCCACCAGCGTGAGCGCCATAACTGTTGCGGATGTGGGCAATTTGTTCTGTATCTGGTAGAAAATCATGATGCTCCCGTAGTAGGTTTTCCAGAATGCTACGGTGTAGGCTATATCGGCGACTGGCTGACAGCAACAACGTAGCAACATAGGGACGCAAGGAATCTTTTCCACCGTCAATAACATTCCGGATAGCTCCCAGGTTAGTAGACAAAATCTGCTCTGGAATCACGCTTCCCCCGCAAGCAATAACAGTATCTTTTAAACATTGTTGCAATGCATCTCTATGCTTATAGGGTTCCCAAATATTCTGAGGAATTGGGTCAAGTTGGAGTAGGGTTAGCATTAACTGCTCTAACACCCGTTGCGATCGCACGATGGTTGTATCTACCTCATCAAAGCCACGTTCTAGAAGCAATCGCGACTGTTCCAAGCGTTCCAGTTCTTCCCAAACTCGCTGCCACGCTTGAGTCGGCGGAATGCCAACTTCAAATATCACCTTGTCGTAAGCAAGCCTAGCTAAACTTACAGGGTCAATTTCTGTGGGTTGTCGGCGTTTCCAGGCTTCACGGCTACTGGTCTGCAAATGCTCTAGAATTTTCTTGCCTTCTTCACACTGAGATGTAGCAAAGTTCAGCAGGCGTACCCACCGAAACCCATCAGGCAGTCCAAAAGGACAACATAAAGAAAACTGACCGTCGTGAGTTCCCTCAATAATGCAAGAAACTCCTTCATTAAGCATGGTCAGCAAGGCTTGGATCACTCTTGTCTTACCTGTCCCTGGCGGTCCCTGAATTAGGGCAATATCCGGCGTAGTCAATGCAATGCGTAATGCCTTTTCCTGAACGGGATTTGGTCCGGTTTCGCCGAAAACCCGACGTGCTGTTTTTGTAAGTACCTTTTTCTTGCGTGGAAGTGCTCGCTCAAAGGTTTTCCCCTCAAATATCAAACCTAAATAAGGCAACCCAGCGCTTGCAGTTTCCAGTATATTTAACGCTTTGTCACGTTTCTTTTGTCGTGATCCCGCCAATTTCATAGAAG
Source organism: Iningainema sp. (assembly GCA_964657295.1). Taxonomy (GTDB): domain Bacteria; phylum Cyanobacteriota; class Cyanobacteriia; order Cyanobacteriales; family Nostocaceae; genus Rhizonema. The sequence goes on from CAZZVG010000258.1 coordinate 5,217, forward strand.
GGGAAATTATCCCATGACTAGGTGGCTCATCGTCGCTTTCCCAGGCAACTATGAGGCGTTGTTTTGTCTGGTCGTAATCTACCGCAAATCCTTCAGGCATACTCGTGTTGCCTTGAATTGTTACTGGAAGTCCATCACCAGAAATATGCTCTATCCAAGGCTTGAGGTTAGCAGATGACTCTAAGTTGAAAACCAGTAAGGTTTTACTGCTACCGTCACCTTGTAATCTTGGTATACCCCGATACGGCAAAGGAGGCAATTGCCCATAACGCTCTTCTAAAATTCGAGCTTCTTCCGAATTGTAAAGCTTCCAACTAGCAATCCAACTATTATTTTCTGTAACAAGTTTGGCAAGCGCTGCTATTGCAGCCGATCGCATGGTACTGGCAACAGTCTGGTCACAAAACTCCAATGCTGGGCGTATTAAATATATAGGGCGAGTATCCAGATTTTGCCGACGATGCTTAACAATTCGTTTTGCTACCAGTTGCTGCCGATCATCACTCAGCCCGATATCGAGAGCGCGAGAACTACCCAGTACGGTAAATCCCCTTTGGAAGTCGGCTTCGTTGACACCAGAAGTCACAAACCAGTAGCCTAATTTATCAAGCAAAAATTCCCGCTCTAAACAGCGTTTCGCATCTTCAAACGTCTTCACCTCACGCCACATACTCATAACGACTGTCTCGATAAATTCGTCAGTCAAGGCTATTTGTAACTGTACGGGAATCTCCGACTCTGTGAGGGTAAAGGCTCGTCCTTTAATTTCAACCTGCTGGGCTGCTACTTTCATAATGCAGCCCACTATTCCAACCTGTCCCGATAGCAGTTCCCACATTAATATCTTGGCGTCGGGGGAATCCGCCTCTGCTTCGACTATCAAGTCGTGCTCGCTACTGTTGGGTGCTTCAAACCCAAGAATGCCTTCGTCAATTTGTTGTAACTCGACAATTTTATCTTCCCACTCTGGTTGGGTAATTCTTCGCCGCAGCAAGAAACGTCCGCTCACCTCTTTGCCAAATTGGAGGTCGAATAATTTCATGCTTGACCTCCTATGTGAGTATGGGGATTACGTACTTTTGCCATGATACCAGACGGAAAGAGAATGACCGTTTGGTCAAATAGCCAGACATAATCATTAGGAGCGCAAATGCTTCGGTTTCCAGCAGCATCTTTGGTTGCCCAAGTATCTTGGCTCCTGTTTTTGAGACCAAAAACTGATTCGCCCTGACTATTGCGCTTAGTACCAAATAGTGCAGCATCGCCAGTAGCTTCCGGATTGCCCTCCAGCAAGCGGGTAGGAACTAATCTCTGCTCTTTATCTAAAACCAGTCGATGGGATCTTTTGTGTCGGCTCAATTCCCTGCGTTCGTTATCCTCCAGGTCATGGATGGTTGGATCGGGGTCGAAAAAGCCAAGTTCAATGGGGCGATCGCTCGTTTGTCCACACCAGTCACAAACGAAGGGAGTACCCCGTATTTCTAATAAATAGGTCGTAGCACCACATCGAGGGCAAAGTGCTGTTTGGTCACCGGCTTCCTGCAATGCGCTGAGCCATTCTTCCGGAGATGGTCTTGCCCAAGGATCTGTTACTCCTGCTTCAAAGGTTTGTCGGCTCAGTTCTCGCAGTTTCCGTGTTAACGCGCGTCCTACTGGTAAACCTGCACTTGAGCGCTTTTGATCATTGTCCTTAGAGTCGATAAAGGGGAGTTCTCCCAGAAAAGCCATTTCCTCAAGTTCTGGCTCACCTTTAAGAACTTGATCTCCAAAAAAGGGATGATTAAGCACTAATAGATAGAAAATTGCCACTGCTAAAGACCAGCGATCGCTTGCATGGTTAGGCAAGCGAGACTCTTTCAAAATTTCCGGAGCAATAAATCCAGGACTTCCCATGACTTCCGCTAAGGAGGTTCCTGGAACACTTAGGTTATCAGGGTCAATTAGTTTGATAGATGTTGTTTTAGGGTCTAACGGTACTAGCACGTTCTCCCAAGATAAATCCACATAGCAAAGACCGTTGCTGTGAATTTGCCGCATGGTTCTGGCTAATTCCGCACCAATCCTCAAGCGACGACGTAAGCCTCCGGTGTCAACGTGCCAGGTTTTGCTAGGTGTCTTGGGATATACTAATTCACCTAAAGGCATAGCGTCGTTAATCAGATCCATTACATGTATCCCCTCAATATTTCGGGGTAGGCAATTACTCTGGTTGCCACGACCAA
>CAZZVG010000259.1:0-2379 GCA_964657295.1 Iningainema sp.
TTGCCATATCCAGCATCTATAAGTACGATTCCCGGTTGATATTTTCTCGACAATGTTTTATCTATTAACTTGAGCGCCAATTCAGTTTTTTTCTCAAATTCTGGATCTTCTTTGCCAGATGGTAAAGAATTGGCATGTAAATATAATTCTAGATCTAATGGTAAGCTTTTCCTTCCATCATATAAGTGAGTTGTTACCACTACTATGCCATTATCTGTTTTGCCAATTTCTCCAATGTACTGCCTGACCACTCCATCAGTAAAATTACCACTTTTTCTGTGACCTGAATCATCAATTATTAGACTAAATCCCCTACTAATTCTTGTCTGACTACACTTGTTCATTATTTCTAAGCGACGTTCATTAATCTGAGTGTCTGACCATGGCGCTTCCGTTAAAAAATGGTGTAATTGATGGTATTCAACTCCTATAGCGTTGTCAGCCATCTGAGAAAGGTTTTTTCGTTCGCTTTCCCCCAATAATCCCCCTAAATAATGCCTAAACCCTCTTTTCTGGGCTTTATGAGTAAACGCTTCATCAAACCGTTGACACCATTTCTCAAAACACGGTGGCATTGCTGCGGGGGTTGTTTCTTTCATGGGTGTTACTTTGACGTGAAACCTCTGCTAATAATGCATTGTAACCTATTTTGTTTTTCGTTTCTGTTTAAGTCCCGTTAGCTGGGTTGTACCACCATTAATTTTCTTTGGTATTTGGGGCTTTTTACTCAATCGTCAAGGAAGTGGACCGGCTGCACTGACTGTAGGCAAAAGCAAAGCCCGCATTTACTCCGAAGGCAGCACAGGTGTCAAATTTATTGATGTTGCTGGTGTAGATGAAGCCAAAGCAGAGCTGGAAGAGATTGTTGATTTTCTCAAAAATGCCGAAAAATACACCCGTTTAGGAGCGAAAATTCCTAAAGGTTTGATGCAAACAATACTGGTATAGGGATTTTAGGTTGAATTAGTCATTGATCGCTCTTTAACAACGGCGATCTTTTTTTGGAAAAGCGATTGGTCGTTTTAACCAAGTTAATCAATAAAAATAAATCCTATTAGTCGTTGATTCAATAAATATAATTGATAATTCTCTCAGCCAATATTTAAAGTTTGAAAATATATAGTTCATGTCACTGACACTAGAACATGGCATGGTAGACTTTAAAGGCTTCATCAGCGTGAGCAGTTTTGTAGTTGGCTTGACTGAGATTTACTTGAATGTCGGCTCTTCAATATTGAAGATATTCTCAAGCTTGTTTCGATTCACCCAACGATTGATAAATCCGTTGTTATTTGTGCTTACCTTAATTTGCACTTGCTTGTCGCCTAACTTGACTACTTCAGCAGGAATTTTGTGAACATTAGCAGAGTCTGCACGAGCCTTATAAAGCCAAACGACTTTTTGCCCAACTTCAAAATAGTGAGGATTGCTAACTAAGGAAGGAGGAGTTTCTGCCTTGGAGGAGCCAGCAATCAATAAATTAATCACAAGTACTAAGACTACTAAAGAGACTTGGAAAAGTTTCATACTTTTGACGATGAGAAATTTTGAGTTTTAAATTTGGAAATTTGAATTGTTTTGATAAGTCCCATTAAACATAGGCAAATAGCTGCCAAGGTTATTGGAGTTAGCGCGGCACTGTCTAAGATAATAAAGACACCTAAGCCTATTAATACAAAGGGAACAAAATTACTGCCGTAGCACTTCAGTAGATTGGCGATCTCTCTTTGGCAGGTAAGTTTGTATGTCAGGTAGCACCAAACCCCAACTAGTAACAAGAAGACTGCAACTATCACCAGCAACTCCGAAAAGGTACTGTTAGCAAACAATGGCATATAAATGCCTACATTGTCACTACCATTGGCGATGGTAATAGCTGCCACACTAGAAACTTGGGGAGACAGAAAACTAGCAAAGGCAGAAGAATGAGAAAATTTGGTTTCGATCTCAGCAGATGTATCGCTTTCTGGATTTAGCAGAGAATTTAGTCCAATGGTGATGGGTACTAAACCTAGAAGCCCAATCCAATCGGATGGCAAGATCAAGCCTCCTAGAAAACCAACTAGGCTTGCAACAATCAGAGTACAAAAGCCCAGGTACTGACCAATCACAATGTGCCGACGACGGAAAGTTGCATTCACCTGAGAGAACAACAGCGTGAGAATGACCAAATCATCCAAGTTTGTCGCTATAAAAGCTGTGATGCCCGTGGGAATTGCAGTAATAAGTTCGTTCATTTCTTTACACCTCTCTGCGTCATTTAGCTGATGTTTTTCAATATACGCTGCTCAAATGATAAGAGCAAATAGTCTTTGTTTTTAACAAGATAACTAAAAGTGATTGTTAAATACTATCTTCTCGTGTAGGAGGATTTTTGAG
>CAZZVG010000259.1:2389-7419 GCA_964657295.1 Iningainema sp.
TTTCTCCACCGAGCCACCATTACCCCAGAAGGGATAGAATCCGACGTAGCAACGTTGTCTAGCAAGAGCGCTTTCACGGATAGAATCAAGGACGAATCAGCATGATCATGGTAGAAAAAATGCTAGATCTTTACAAATCCAGCACGGCTTGTTATAAGTATAATTTTATATCCCGTATTCCAGTAGTTATTTAAAACATGGTACACCCGGTTTATATCCTGACTCTTTCTTGTGAAGATGTAATTGGCATTGTTGCTGCTGTTTCAGGTTTTCTAGCAGCAGAACGCTGTAACATCCAGGAGTCAGCCCAGTTTTTTGACCACCAGACGGGACGATTTTTTCTACGTACAGTCTTTGCCAGTGAAACCGGGCAGATGTTAGCAGTTTTACAGGAAAAGTTCATTTCGGTTGCTAGCCGATTCGGTATGGACTGGCAGATTCATGATGCTGATCGCCGCCCCCCAGTTCTGCTTCTTGTCTCCAAGTTCGATCACTGCTTACAGGCATTGTTATACCAGCATCGGTCAGGAAGTTTGCTGATGGATATTGTGGGGATCGTTTCCAATCATCCCGATCTGCAACCCGTGGCAGAGTTTTATCAAATCCCCTTTCATTATTTTCCAGTAACAAGTGCGACCAAAGAGAAACAGGAAGCTCTAATTTGGTCACTGGTTCAGAACCGGAACATTGAACTGGTGATCCTAGCCCGTTACATGCAAATTCTGTCCGAGAGTTTCAGTCGGAAACTGTTTGGGCGCTGTATCAACATCCATCACTCTTTTCTCCCCAGTTTTAAGGGAGCAAAACCATATCACTTTGCCCATGACTACGGTGTGAAAATTATTGGGGCAACAGCTCATTATGTGACTGGCGATTTAGATGAAGGTCCGATTATCGAACAGGAAACGACACGAGTCAATCATGCCCATACCCCCGAACAGATGATCGACCAGGGTAAAGATTTGGAAAACCTTGTGTTAACCAGAGCCGTACGTTATCATTTGGAACACAGGATCATCGTAAATGGCAGAAAAACTGTCGTCTTTGGGCAGTAATTTTAGAAACTAAGTAGGTAGGCGCAAATCTACCAGTACGGATGTGGCACGTCATAGTGACACATCCTCTAACTCTGTTACACCCGTTGCCTTAACTCCTTTGCCAAATTTTAATTGTTTTATCTAAACTCCCACTCACTAAAATCTCCCCGGAAGCAGTGAATGCTGCTGCTGTTACCGTATTGCCATGACCTGTAAATGTACCCAGTAGTTCTCCCGTTTCTAGATGCCACAGTTTTATTGTTTTATCTGCACTACCACTAGCAATAATTTGCCCATCTGGGCTAAGGGCGAGCGCATAGACTCCATCCCTATGTCCCTTGAGGATGCGAATCAATTCTCCAGTTTCTAACTCCCAGATTTTGATCGTCTTGTCCTGACTACCACTGATCAGAATTTTGCTATCTGCACTGATAACTAAGGAAGGAATAATGTGAGAATGACCTGTAAAGGACTGTAACAACTGTGGTAGAATGGTCATTCTCTTTGGTCGGGAGATATGCCACACTTTAATTTTGCGGTAACTTCCCGTAACCAAAGTTTGCCCATCCGGACTAAAAGTAAGAGAATGAGCAGCTGTGTCATCTAAGGATAAGGAGATCCCAACTTGACGCAACATCAAGTCCCAAAACATAATTTTTCGATCATCTCCCCCAGTTACTAATATTCGTCCATTGGGAGTGAAAGCCACGCACCGTACCATGCCATTATGTTTGTGCAAGATATCAATCAAGTCTAGTGCGCCCACATGCCAAATTTTGATCGTAGAGTCTGATCCCCCACTCACTAAAGTTTGACCATCGGGACTGAACGCTAGGGAATTCACTTCATCCACTAGTCCAGGTAAAATCCAAGGATATTCTGACAAAGTAGCGACTAATTCACCCTTAGTCAAATCCCATAGTTTTATCTCTCCACGACTACCACTAACTAATATCGGCGAGTCCCCGTTTTTCTCGCTTGGCTGAAAGGCTAGGCAATTGATTCCTCTATTATGCCCTTTTAAAGTTTGCCAACATTCCCAGTCACCAATGATACTTTTTAGATGATGATCTGGTGACAGCGTTTGAATTGTCTCAACGATCGCGATCTCATCAAAGACTGATTGTGTATTTTTTTTGATATTGAGTGATTCTAAATACCAACTTAATCCTCCCGCGTACAACAAGTTACCCGGAGTGACATAGAGTTTTGGTTCACTAAATTCAATCTGGTTTGTCGGTAAAAAACCTGCAATAATAGCTTGTTTTTCCGCACCTCTGTGAGTTGTAAATGGATAAAACAAACACAGAAAAATTAATACTTGATGATTCTTCAAATCCTCTTGAGTTATGGACCATCTTACTTTATCTTTTTTGAGACTATTAAAACTTTCGCCATCAGTCGCCAAAACTTGAATACTCACCTTGGGATTACTGGTAAATAAGTAAGAAAATTTACTTTCGCTGCGTAAATTTCCTTCGTCATCTAAAACCATGTTTATCAAGGTGTCTTTTGGCACTTTTTTCACCTGTTTGCCCAAACGTTCCAGGGTAATGCGATCGACAATTTGCTCTCGCAATACGTAATCTTCCGCTTGTTGCTGGAAGTATGTTGGAAAGGGAATTGTCCAATCGGGAGGTTCAGGATATTCAGGCGGCGTCGGTGGCGGATTTTTAGCAATGATTTCTGCTTGTTGACGAGAAATTTCTCGCAGTTTCGCCAATGGTTCGCCCCAGAATGTCATAATCTCACTGTGACAACCCTTGACTTGACTCTCCAGCAAAGAAAGGTCGTAAGTCTTAGGTCTTTTGACTCGTTGCAGAAAATCAGCTTGTTGAGTTTTGAGTAAGCTAATCCAATCCATGTGCATTCCTGCGGCACAGTATTGTATACCTACGTTAGGCTATACCAATGCAATTGCTCAAGTCGAGTGAGTTAAGCCACTCAGAAATTCAGCAATCCCAGCAGTTAAGGTAACACACCCATCCGTATTCAGAAACACCAAATTGAACCTGTTCACCAAACATCGTCAAAAATGACGAGATCGGGTTTACATTGAGAACAATTCGGCGATCGCAATTTATTCTAACGAACCTAGAGAAGAAGATACTGTTTCTCAGAAAGCAATTTTGCGGAAAATAAAGTCTTTCTCATTACCTTCCTCTCCACAGATTACTGATGTTCGCGCTCGATGTATCGCGGAAACACATGAATCTATGTATTTCTCTTTCGGATGAGGTCTATTTAGTCGTTGCCGAGTTTGGCAAAACCCTGCTTTAAGTAGACTTCAATTCAAACTCATCAAACTTCACCACTTCTGCATCTAGTTCACTTAGATCAAAACGGTAACTGCTGATTTTACCAGTAGCCGTGTCAAAGATGCTGAAAACGGTGATATCATTACTGGCAATATATGGGATCGGTTGACCATCTTCACCCAGCAATGGGGCTATTGTTGGCACTACTGGCTCTAATCCATTAGGATCTCCCAGTGCAGTGTATTTTTCTTTATACCCGATTGGGACTTCTCGCTTGTTATCACCCCAAGCAGCACCATAAGAGTTACCAACATTAGATGTTTCCAAGAAGTGCATCCCCGATTGACTACGAAAGCGATTCCACAAATGTGAATGCCCATAGAAAACGAGTTGCACATCAGCTGCCTCAAGAATGGGCATAACATCACGGATGATGTAGTCTGTATCTATAGGGTACTCATAACGCACGGCATTGATATTGCCATCTTCATCTCGTTCAATGAGTTGTACTGGATCGGTGTAGGCAGGTACAATGTTACCACCTAAAGTATGGGGTGGATGATGTAACATCACGACTTTGTACTTTGCTTGTTTGAATTCAGGGCAGTTGAGTTCTTGTAGCAGCCAATTGTACTGCGTGCTTCCTTTAGCGATCGGTTCATAAATATGCTGTCCGTAACCCCAATTCTCAGGTTTGGAGAAATCGGCTGTTCTTTCCCGGTATCTACCCTTAGCTTCTGGATCTAAATTGGGAGTCCGCCACATATTCGTTGCGTACAGTACAACCAAACGGACATCTCCAAAACTAACTGCATAGTAGGTTTTCCCACCTTCTTTACTTTCCGGTAAAGTAAAAATCTCTTCATAGGTGTCCGTATTAAAGGAATTATCTTTCAAAGATTTTTCCTCAGACAAATTGAGAGCGATGCCGCCAAGCGCTGCTTGCTTATAAGGGATTGCACGAGGTATGGTATCATCAAATTCATCGTTCAAATTCCCACCAGCAAACCGCCCCATCACCTCATGATTGCCAAGACAAGTAAACATGGGCGCGTGTTGAATGATTTGTCCGCCAGTGTAAATTGTCTTCACCCCATTTTTATCCATTTCATAATCGGCATGACGTTGCAAACACGGAAAGAAAGCATTCCCATCACAATTGTCAAACCATTCACTGGCGCGATCACTGATGTTAACCAAATCACCTGCAAACCAAACCGCATCAACTCGTGCCACTGTCTCTTCCACCTTTTGCAGATTTGCTGCCACCATCGGCTTGATTTGATGATCTGAAGTCAGCAGAATTTTCAACGGTGTACCTGCTCTCGGCGCAGGTGCAAGGGTAAACACATTGCTACCAACACGAGCACCATCTTCCCGCACACTCATGACACGATATTCAACCCGTGTTCCGGGAGTTAACCCAGTCACAACAGCCTCATGTCGCCAAATGTCTCGCTTAATCGGTTGTTGATACACGAGAACATCTTGGGTTTGGTTTCCGACTCGTGAGTTCTCATCTTCTCGTGTACGACTTAGTTTGCTAGTCGTTGCAACAGCAGTTTGATTGAGATTCTCACCATAAGTGACTATATGTTTAGAACCAAGAAACTCCGTGAACCATACAACTCGCACTGAAGTTTCCGTGGGCAGTTGTAAAAACGGATCAGTTAGCAACTGAGGTGCGTTCGTCATAGTCATTTTTCCAGATAGCACGACTTCTAGCGTAAGGCAT
>CAZZVG010000260.1:0-7405 GCA_964657295.1 Iningainema sp.
GATTGCCGCATCACAGATGGCTTGATTTTTTTTATCGTCTTTGTGCCTCATAATTACTATAATAAACGAGCATTCGTTTATTGTCAAGTGAATAACTTTGATGACAGCGATGCCGTAACCGTTCACACTCCCCATGCGCGTGGCATGAAAATTAGGCAGTGAGCATCAAGAATCTTGACTAACCCCACTCTTACTGAGAGCGATCGCCATCTTTGTGTGGGTTCGCGCATTTATATATACTAAAAAACGCATAAATCGCCAAAATGCTTATATAGCTTAAATTTTAGGCTATAAACTGAAAGAGTATTGCCCATGAATTCATCAAGCTGCATCTAAATGCGGTACAATCAATTTACTATTATGCCTGCTAAAGACATTTATCATGAGACTGTCAAAACATCTTTAATCAAAGATGGTTGGACAATCACTCATGACCCGTTGCGGATTCGTTTAGCTCGGGGAAAAAACCTTTTTGTTGATTTAGGTGCAAAGCGGTTGCTAGCAGCCGAACGGGGAGTTTAAAAGATAGCCATTGAGGTGAAAAGTTTTACCCGTCCTTCTGATATGAAAGATTTGGAAGAAGCGGTTGGTCAGTTTGTTTTATACGCTCGTTTATTAAAACGCTATTATCCCGAACATCTTCTTTATCTAGCAGTGAGTGAAGATACTCGTAAGAGAGTTTTTGAGGAAGAAGCAGGTCAAATTTTGCTTGAAGATGGCATCATTCGTTTATTTAGCTTCGATACTGTTAAGGAGGAAATTGTCCGATGGATTCGTTGAAGGCTCAGTACCGTGAAATTATCGAAAAAGTGCTGAAAGATTATGCTGACTTTTTAGGTAATGATGAGGATGTGCAAGTAGAATTGGTGTTTGATATAGAACGAAATAGGTATCTTTTGGTGGAAGCTGGCTGGCAAAATGGTTATCGTATTTATGGAACTTTGTTACACATCGATATTCAGGGTAATAAACTTTGGATTCAGCATGATGGTACCGAAGAAGGTATTGCTGTAGAGTTAGTTGCTGCGGGAATTCCCAAAGAGCAAGTTGTTTTGGGCTTTAGAACCCTTGAACAGCGAAAACATACGGAGTTTGCGGTGTCGTAATATTAGTCAATTCTGCTCTGTGTTTATGATTGCCTGACGAAACTCTCTGACTGCTTCAACCCTAGAGGTTTGGGCGATTAAGACACACCGTGAGAGCAGATTGATATCGAGGTCTGTTAATCCAGGAAGCTCACTGCGATAAATTCTCTCATAGCTATGTTCTCGTAGGTGATGGAGCGCGAACAATCCATCTTCCCAAAACCAGACTTCAGGGACAGCTAATGCTTTGTATCGCTCTAGTTTGTGAGAACCGCCGCTGGTAAATACCACTTCAATTGAAAGGTCGGGGACAAGCCTCTTCTGACCTACCCAGTAGGACTCATCGGCTTGAGCAGATGCCGTTCCTTGACGCTCCTGAGTCATCGACCCTGCAGGGATAAATTCGATGCTCTTCTCAACGAGAAACAGTTCAATCAAGAATCCAATGATGGTTTTGAAAAATTCGTGGTCAACTCCTGGTATCAGAATCTCGATTGTGTTCTTGTAATAGAAGAGCCGCACGCCGGGAGAATCTTCAAAGCTGAGTTGAATCAGCTTGAACTGCTCCCAGGTGTGATCGTGAAAAACGATCCGTTGATCGGTGGTTTGGTTTAGTAGTTGTGCCATCGCGATCAGCTCATAAAATGCCAGCCCTAGTTTTATTCTGCCAAATTCTCTACTTACTTACCACCTATAACATTTATCATCTTTATTCGTGGGTTTTCCCCCTTGCTCCCTTGCCTCTTTGATTAATAGTAATAATAACTATAAGACTTACTCTTATGCCCGTTGACAATCATACCTAAGATATTACCTCTAGTCATTCTCAGGTTATCTAGAGCTTGCGTTAACACCGCTCGGTCTGTTTTATGTATTCTAGTTACCAACACAACTCCATCAGTATGAGATGCAACCAAGCTAGCGTCAGCTAGTCCAACTAAGGGAGGAGCATCGTAAATGACTAAGTCAAAAGATTGATGGAACTCTGCCATTAATTGCTTCATTTTTTGAGATGAGAGCAACTTTGTGGGATCGGGTGGAATAGGTCCTGCGGTGATTACGGAGCATTCGCTGATCAAAGGCATCTGCCGCATCACCGTTTCCACCGGCATATTTCCAGAAATAATACTACTTAATCCCCACAAGTTATTCAAATTTGATAAAGAGTGAATTCGGGGTCGGCGTAAGTCCGCATCCACCAGTAGGACTCGTTTTCCCATAGCAGAGGCTGTTTGAGCTAGGTAGAATGCGATCGTAGACTTACCTTCTCCTGGTAAAGCGGAACTAATGACGATGGAACGAATTGGTTGATCGGAGCTGAGCAGTTGAATATTGGTCTGCAGAACCCGTAAAGCTTCCATAAACTTGGAGGATTTGTACTGGTTGTTATCTTCAATAAGTACAGAGACTCGCTCGCCAACTTCAGCCGACTCTGAACTGCCTTTTGGAAGTAAATTTTCCAATTGTGCTGTAGAGGTTCTGTCTGTAACAGCAATTTGACTATTTGGCAGTTGCTTTTCTAAAGGAATCGTTGCTAATAGAGGTAACTTGAGCTTCTCTTTGAGAGACTCGACAGTATGATATGTGTTGTCAAGCTTTTCAACAAGTAATGCACTACCGATTCCTAAAAGTATACTGGCAACGAATCCCAAAATTAGACTACGCGGAACATCTGGAGATACAGGGATCTGAGGTTTAGTAGATGCTTGAACTAACTGCCAGGGAATTTGTGTTTGAGCTACCTCTATTTGCAAGTTCTGCTTGGTAGTGAGAAAGTTATTTAGACTCTCATTTGCTAACTGCAAACTCCGCTGTAAATTAGTGTATTGCCGTGCCAAAATTGGTAATTGCTGAACTCTCTGGTGAAGTCTATTTTCAATTTGAGCAAGTAGTTGACTTTGAGATTCTAGAGTCTGAATTTCATTTGACACTTGAGCAAGTTTAATATTCCAAGTTCGCTGCGCTTCGTCCCGTAATAAAGGCAGTAATCTTTGCCGCTTCTCTTGCAAGTCTTGAATGGGAACACTATCTTCCTGGAAACGAGTTAATTCGTAAGCCGTTTGAACTTCCAATTGGCGAATCTGAGCAACTAACTGTTGATACAAAGCTGTATCATTCACTGCAACTTGTGCTCCATCTCTTCGCTGTATGCTGTTGAAAGCAGAGCGAGCTCTTACTAACTGTTGGTTGATCGTGAGTCTTTGCTCAGATAAGGCATTGACTTGAGAGGCAATTTCCTTTGCTTGGAGATCTGGATCAACAAAATCATACCGTTGGCGGAAGAGTTGTATTTGTTCCTGGATATGCTCAACCCGCTTTTGGATCGATGGTAGTTGCTTTTCAACAAATTGAATCCCCTGACGTAAATTGGTTTGCCGATTTTCCAAACTGTATTTTAAGTAAGCTTGTGCAACTGTATTAAGTACGACTTGAGTCTTAGTGGGATCGTTACTATGATAACTAACTTCTATAATCTTTGTTTCAGCGAAGCGAGTAATACCCAGAGAATTTACCAGTGAATTATAGGTAATATCTGGATAGTCAGCCTGCAACTGCTTAATAATACTCGCCATTAGTACAGGACTTTTCAGAACTTGAATTTGAGTATCGTAATCCAGACCAGATTTGTCGAATTTTCCCTCTACATTAGAGGTGAGTTTCGGCAAATTGCTGTTATCACTATTAACAGGTTCCGCTAAAATCCGAATTTTGGATTCATATACTGGTTTTTGCGAGAGCGTTACTGCCACAGCCATCACCATCACGGTGGTTGCGATCGCTAGAATCACCAGCGATCGCCGCTTGATAATACCCAGAAGTTGACGCAAATCTCCATCATTTTCTTGCGCTTCAAACTTAGGGAAAGGTTGAGTTGGAAGTGTTGGAGTTAGATAGATTCTATTTCCGTTGTGACCATTCCCGTTAGATGAGTTTTTTAAAGAAGTATCCATGCTTAGTAATAATGTTAGCTGAATTTTTGTAAGTAGCTCAACCTAAAAAATATCAAATGCAGGGTGCGCTAAAGTCAAGCCATAACACACTATGCCTGACAATTTTCCGGTGTTACGCTTTAAAGATTGCAGCAACGCAGGTTTTAAATTTTATTTAGTTTGGTTATCGAAGAATTCAAGAGAATTCTGTGCGACTATCAGATCAATCTTTTTAACTCTGCACTTTACTTCGCTCCCAGGCTCAAGCTTTATTCTTATGGACAATATTAACCTTAATACTTTTAACAAGACTTCAGTAAATGTACGTATACACAAACAGTTGTTGTCTTGATTAAGCTGGAAAGGCGATCTTGTTTACTTGTGATATGGCAGTTATAAATCAATACAGTTCAGTTAGCGGCGAAGATCCCCTCAACCCTCCGATAAATTAGAGGGCTTTATTATCTTTAACCCTCTTAGCGGTTGCTGCTGCAAGCAGGGGTTTAGGTTTGGCAATTCTGACGAATTAGACAGGATTGCTATCGATAGAAAAAAAACAGTACTGATTTTTTATTTTATACATACTGTACAGAAGTTTCCCCAACTGTGTTATTGTCTCCAATTTTTTGGGCAGTCTAGTATTAGGGAACGATGAAAAGGAGTCAAAATTCTGAATTCAGCTTGAAAAACTATGATTTCAAGCATGGGTTTTAGAAAATTAAGCATTCAACATGCCATCAGCTATCTACCTGTATGACTTGGCTATATATCGAGTTTTGTCATATATAAGTTTCTCAACAAAATTCATGAGTATAGCTGAATCAGAAACACAAAGTAAAAGTTTTATGGCATTTACAAACGTTGAAAAGTGGGGATTTGGACTAAGATTCATCTACCAATTACTGAGAATTCTCGTGACTCTTAGACGCTCCTCGCTGCTGAAGCGAGAAAACGCACTCTTCGCTTGCTAAGTCCTCGTCACTCCTTAATTCTTCTTCAATTAAAAATTTTCTTAGGAGTGTACAAATTGTGAAACACACGGAACGACTGAAGCAATTTATTGAAAACAAACATGAAGATTTACAAATTTTAGAACACAATTTTTTTGGCATCGGGCAGTTTATTAAATTGTCTGTCATCACCCAGTTTTTTCCACCAGATTACGCGGCGACAGGACAGTTGATTTACGAACTGGTGAGACATTTAGAGCAGCAAGGGGTAGACGTTGAGGTATTTACAGGTCAACCAGGCTATGCTTTTAAATCAAGCAACGCTCCAGCAGTTGAACAGTATGGCTCCGTGAGAATTAGGCGATCGCGCACTGCTCAGCTTTGTCCGCAACGAATTCGGGCCAAAGCCATCAATGGTGTTCTGTTTACTTTGCGTGCAGCACTCTATCTGTTAAGCGCGGCTCGTCGTCGCAATGTGGTTTTATTGACTACGGCTCCCCCATTTCTACCAATTTTAGGATATCTGGCTCACGTCTTTTTTGGACTCAGTTATGTTTGCGTCCTCTACGATCTGTATCCAGACATTGCGATCGCCTTGGGGGTAGTACCAAAAAACCACTGGCTGGCTCAATTTTGGCAGGCTGTTAACAGACAGGTGTTACGAAAAGCCAAGGGAATTGTGGTTCTCAGTCCAGCTATGAAGCGACAGGTGGCAGCGAATTGTCCGCAGGTAGCAGATAAGATTTCTGTAATTCACAGTTGGGCAGATCCTGAGTGGATTGTGCCAATTGCTAAACAAGATAATTGGTTTGCTCGACAGTACAATACTGTAAATAAATTTACAGTGTTGTACTCAGGCAATATGGGTCGGTGTCATGATATACAGACTATACTAGAGGCTGCTAAGTATTTACAATCCGAGCCAATTCAGTTTGTGTGCATTGGCGGCGGAGCTAAACGTCAGGAACTGATTGAGGAGGTGAATCGATTAGAACTAAAAAATTTTCAGTTTCTTCCGTATCAAGAAAGACAAGTGCTGCCTTACTCCCTGACAGCTTGTGATTTATCCTTGGTGAGTGTGGATGCTGGTGTAGAAAGTCTGGTTGCTCCGAGTAAATTTTACCCCGCTTTAGCCACCGGTCGTCCAGTCGCTGTGATTTGTCCACAGCATTCATACCTGAAACAGCTGATTGCAGAAGCAAACTGCGGTGAGACTTTTGAGAATGCAGAAAGTTATGAACTAGCAGAGTTTATTCGCTTACTGAGTCGCGATCGACTTCTAGCAGAACGAATGGGGAGATCTGCTCGTCAGTATTTGCAGTCATATTTCACACCTAAGGTCATATCCAAGCAATACTTTAAAGTGTTACTGCAAGCTATCTTGTAAGCAGATGTATATTGCTATCAATTACAAATTAAGAACTACGAATTATTTAGTCATTGGTACTGACTTAAAGATTCTTTACCGAAGGAATTTTTAAAATGTGGACTCGTAGAGTATTCTTGGTCATTTGTTCTTAGTCCTTTGCGGTCAATGAATGATCCTCACTTTAGTGTAGGAAAAGCGTTATTATTGGCTTCCAATGACTAAGGACAACCTTCATGAGTAAGTGTGTAAGTTGATTGGCATTACGGCAGACAATCAATAATTTTCAATTGGTGAATGGTAAGCTCCGAGCCAGAGTGAAACTGTTATAGCAATCCTATATCAAAAAAATATATTGATAAAGACTGGACACTTTTAAATTTATAGAGTATCAATGTAAACATGTATTTTCCAATTTGCTTTATTTTCGCTGTTCTGTAGTAGTGAGTAAGAAAAAATGACGCATCTGACACCAGACATGGCTGAGGTATGTTTGACAAAACTGCAAGTTATAGCAGCAACCTGTGCTAGATTTTGTAGATTTTCTCACACAGAAGTATAATCTCGCTCAACCAGTCCAAAAACATCTAATAAATCTGAACAGAGGGAAGATTTGGAGCAATGACTTGAATGGCTCTTTAGCAGATGAATTTTCGACAGGTAGACATTCAGTAGTACTGAATCATGAGTAGAACAAGAGCAAAAGTTACTGATTCAGTAAAATTTTCGGTGTGGATTTTACCTTTGATACATACCAATTCAAGAGATTGTAATAACAGTTCCCATTAACAAGCTTTCTTAAATATATGGCTTTTTTATGAGACTTTAATGCCAGAAGTATCCTGATGTCGAAAGATGATTTAGTCAATACCTCTATTAGGTATTAAACTTTCTTAATAAGGCGTGACAGAGATTTTAATCAAAATATGAAATTGGAGGATTTTTTTGAACAAAGGTACTATTAAAAATTTCCAAATGACTAGAACATTCCCAGTTGGGAGTTCGCTTTCATGTGTTTAGTCAAGCTATCTCCAAGATTATTTTACTGGGTCAAAATCATCAGCAAATTTATCT
>CAZZVG010000261.1:0-7390 GCA_964657295.1 Iningainema sp.
CATCTGCGGAATTCCGCAGATACAAAACTTAACATTGAGAGAAAAGCTCGACGAGGGGGGAAAACCTACACTATCAACACAACCAACATTGGTAGAAAAGCTTCTACACCACTGCAGGCAAGTTATGTGACAGTTAAAAACGATCATCCCCTGTTTGCGGGTCAGTCTGGTAGAATCGCAAGGTTACTTCATCCGGATGCTGCAATTGTGGAATTAACTGACGGTACTCGTGAGAAGATTCAACTGAAATATTTGGATGTGCATGAACAAGAGAAGAGTTATGTCCAGATAGCACATCATCTCAAGCTTGTTCCAGGTGGATTGATCGAGATTCACGTTCCGACTAATAATAAGATTAACGGTCGTCTGGGACGCATTGAGGCTGTGCATGAAAGTACAGTCTCAGTTTGGGTGCGGGATGTGAACACAATGACTATGCAGAAACATACTTTAAAGCACCACTTTGTTGATACAGTACCGATGGATAGAGAACCGCAGTTGGTTGAGGTATGCCATCGCATTGAAAAAGTACGACAATATCACCTCGATCCGTTTGAGATCGAAATACTTCTTTTACTACAACGACCAATCGCTTTTACACCAACTGAATTGGAGTATCTTGCCCAAATAGAGGAGCGTCATGGAATCATTGAGAGCAGTCAAAAAACAAGGTAAGAGTTGATTCAGTGACGAAATTGCTAAAGTGAATAAGACTTAGGACAATTCCCATACATCTACCATTCGGTTAATGCCATATCGCCGTGATTACTGGACTTTTCAAAAAAATCCGCACTACATTGGCAATAGATGGGCGTCGTTTGCGAGCCTCCCTATCTCCTTTACCCAAGCAGAAATTGGCAGAACTTCTCCCAACAGAGGTTCCCAACCATCGTATTTCTCGTCGCAACACAATGAATTCAAGTTGGCTCTTAACTCTTCTACTTACTAGTGTGGGAGTCACTACCCTAGTACTAGGTGTTCGTTCATTAAGATGGTTGCAACCTTGGGAGTTAAGTGCTTATGATCAGATGCTGCGACTCCGTCCTCCTGAAGCATTTGACGAGCGTATTTTACTAGTGACAATTTCGGAAGAGGATCTTCAACGAGAGAAATGGCCTCTACCAGATAGCACAATCTATAAGATGTTAGCAAAATTAGAGTCATATCATCCACGTGTTATTGGTTTGAACATTTACCAACCACAAAAGCGCTTGGCGGCAGGATTAGTAAGAGACGACATCATCAGTGTTTGCAAATTTAGTAGTATAGGCGATTCGGAAGTTGCGCCGCCATCAATATCGAGGGACAATGTAGGTTTTAACAATTTGATAGCTGACGATGATGGCATTACCCGTCGCAGTTTGTTGTCTGCTTCCAAGAAAGACAGGCAATGTACAACTTCCTACTCTTTTGCCACCTTACTTGCAATTCGTTATTTAGAAAAACAAGGCATACAAACACCTGCCATCAACAAAAAGGATTTTTATCTGGGTAATACTTTCTTCCGTTG
Source organism: Iningainema sp. (assembly GCA_964657295.1). GTDB lineage: Bacteria > Cyanobacteriota > Cyanobacteriia > Cyanobacteriales > Nostocaceae > Rhizonema. The sequence goes on from CAZZVG010000261.1 coordinate 1,511, forward strand.
CCTGAGAACAAATTCAGGTAGTTACAAACATATTGATGCGAAAGGTCGCCAAATGCTGATAAATTACCACGACCCTGATCACTTGGCAAAGCAAGTCACTCTCTCACAACTCCTCAGCGATCGCGTCAACCCCTCTTTCATCAAAGATAAACTTGTAATTATTGGGACAAATACAGACAGAATTCATCCGGGTTTATACACACCTTACAGCGCTTCCCCAATCCAACCTGCCACAATGCAGCCTGTGTTAATCCATACACAAATAGTAAGTCAGATTCTCAGTGCAGTGCTGGATGGGCGACCTTTCATTTGGTACTGGAGCAACGGAGTTGAAGCCGTATGGGTATGGTTCTGGTCAGTCGCAGGTGGTGTTTTAGCTTGGAGATTAAGGCATCCCCTGTACTTGGGTTTTGCTGGTGCGGCAACGCTTGTAGGTTTAGTGGGAGTTTGCTTTTTCTTATTTTTACAATCAGGGTGGGTGCCAGTTATTCCCCCACTCATAGTTTTTATACTGACTTGTTTCAGTATGATAGTTTATATTACCCATAAAACTCAGCAGCAAACAAAGTTAATTACCTTACAAGTTGAAAAACAACTTGAAGCAATTGAGCAACTAAATATACTCTTAAAAGAAAACACGGAAAATTCTGCAAATTTCTCCCCCTCTCCCACTTCCCTCATCAGCCAACGATACAAACTGACCAAAATCCTTGCTCAGGGAGGATTTGGTTGCACTTATCTAGCAGTTGATACCCAGCGTCCGGGAAATCCTATTTGTGTTGTTAAACAACTGATGCCTGCTCGGCGAGATCCGAAATTTTTACAAGTTGCGAGAAGATTATTTGACGCTGAGGCGAATATTTTAGAAGTTTTGGGGACTCATCATCAAATTCCAGAACTGCTGGCATTTTTTGAAGAAAATCAGGAATTTTATTTAGTACAAGAATATATTCAGGGACAACTTCTAAGTGATGAATTATCTTTTCAGAGTGGGAGACACAATGAATCTTTTGTCATAGACATGCTGCTCGGCATTTTAGAAGTTCTAGCATTTGTTCACGAGCACCGTGTGATTCATCGAGACATTAAACCAAGTAATATTATCAGACGAGCCCTTGACAATCGACTAGTACTGATTGACTTTGGTGCAGTTAAGCAAATGCAACCACTCAATACTGAGCAAACAGAATTAGCCACAGTAGCTATTGGAACACGAGGTTACTCACCCCCAGAACAATTTGTTGGTCATCCCCGTTTAAGCAGTGATATTTATGCTGTTGGGATGATTGGCATTCAGGCTGTGACGGGAATACCACCCCAAGAACTCCAGCTAGATGCTAAAACTGGTATTGTATTATGGCGTCAATGGGCACAAATAAGTCCAGAATTGGCGGCAATTTTAGATAAAATGATATGCTACCACTTTAGCGATCGCTACCAATCAGCAGCCGCAGCGCTACAAGATTTGAGACAAATATAGCCAATCCGTTAATTTAAATCTTGGCAAATCTGGGCAAACCTAGATAAACTACGTTACTCGGATTTCCAAACCTAGACACGGCAACGGATACGGTATCATTTCCCGTTGGATTCCCACCAACCTCGAATAGCCCCAATTAATTAGGTTGTCCGAAAGTCCATGTTTATCTGCATCGCAGATAGACCGACCTTCAGACGTAACCATTCGCGTCCTGTTAAGACGGGCAAAAAATATTAATTTTACTTCCATGAAACCGAACGTGCTTTCCCTGTGGGCTAGGCGGACTCGGAAGAAAGTAAATAATGTGGTGTAAGCATTTGCTTCCCAGACTTAAAATCTGTGTAGCTCATTACCACTTTCAGTATACAACATATTGCCAAGATACGTCCGAATATAACAAAATATGCCCAGTTTTATGCACTCAGCTACCAACCCCTCATCCGCTCCGCCAAAATCTTCTATGACTCAGAGTCCACAAACTGCAATTGAAGGCATTTATGAAGTGTGTATTGGCGTTCTTGAGCCAATTTTAGCGATTCAATACTGGGAGCAGTTTGGCTACCGCATTGGGCAAGTTGGTGAATTATCAGCAGCAGCAGCCAAGCAATTATATGGAGTAGATTCATCTTTATACGCCATTCGCCTCTATCACCAAAATGCAGATCATGGTTTGATTCGCCTGATGGTTTGGCAAAACCCCACGAACGAGGGGTTGTCCATGGGATCAATGAAAGTGAAGGGAAATCGTTGGGCAACAACCTTAACTGCTGATATCTTAAATATCTTAAATCATGTAGAGGAGGCAAAAGCAGCTAATGCGGCCATCGCCTACACCAATCCTCACTGGGAAGTCATCGACAACAAACACAAGAAAAGCCGTCCTTTCATCGATTCAGCAATTGGGGTACGAGAAGTACTTCTGCTGCAACCTTTGACGCGACAAGTTTTATTTCAAAGGTTTGGCTATACACTGCCAGATTACGGAAACATCCACAAAACTTCGCCCCTCAAAACAAGCCAATTTACCCATATGGGAATCGTCATTCAAGATGACAGCTTGAAAACGCTCTCGTTTTATGAAGAAGTTTTAGGTTTGCTGCGGGTGCGTGATAATGTAGAAACAAGCTATGAATCTTCACTCGCAAGTCGAGAGATTTTCAACCTCCAGAAGAGTGAAAAGTTTTTTGTCACCGCTTTTGATGATCCACGATCTTCAAAGACAGACTTGTTAGCGGCACGAAGTGGTAGACTTTACATCATTCGTTTTCCTAATACTCTCAAACTGGATTCACGGTTTGAAACCGCACAACCCGGCTGCTTAGGAATGTGTTTGTACACTTACCGAGTGCGTGGCTTAGATTTGTACTGCGATCGCATCAAAGCCAGTCCTGTACAAAAGTATACCATCATTGTTCCCAATGAATTTGGTGAACAAAGTTTCTCTTTCGTTGCTCCAGATGGCTATTTCTGGACTTTGTTAGAAAGTTAAGCAAGATTCATAATTCCGTACTCTGAGCCGCAAAATGTTTCTCAATAAGTGTCGGGACTTGTTCAGCTTGAATACGGCTGTATCGAGTTTTATCTGGCATGACTAAATTTGGTCCGGCTTTACAATTTTTCATACAACCAGTCTCTTTAATTGTGACCTGCGAATCTAAATTGCGATCGCCCAAAGCTGAATACAGTGCTTGACAAACTTCTTTACCACCGCGTTTCATGCAATCTGACTTTTGACAGACCAAAATAGTGGTTTTCCCTCTTTTTAGCGGAGTATCATTTGGAAGATCCGGGGAATTGTGCAAAGAATTCTCCTGCACACCAAGTCTATCCTGAACCTTTTGCTCAAAGGAAGCCGCCATGACTCGTTCGGCTTTCAGTTTAACTTCACCCGTTTTGCGATCAGACTTTTTTTCACCCACAACTTGTAGCCAAGTACCTGGTGGTAACTGCCAATCAAAAGTTGCTCGTAAATGTTTAGCGAGTTTAATATAACGTTCACCTTCAGAAGTTGATAGCATTAAGCCTTTGAGCTTATGGGTATCTTTAATGACAAAACTGAGAAATCGCCCTTCAAGACAAAATTCTGATATTTCCGTACTGTAGGATTTACTCATTTTTTATTTTACCAAATAGTTAACTAACTAAACGCATTGCCAGCAGAATTCAAGATTGTAAATCAAATCTTGACGCGAGGCTGAAAATTGCTGCATCACACTCCAAAGTTGAATAGCCGCCACAGTCGTCATAATTTCAACTCTTAATGGCTGGTTAGTCTCACACCAACACGGAATCCCCAACTCCTGCAAACGTTGATACACCTGCCATCGATCTGCCCAATTCACCTGAACAATGTGCTTTGACTGCGTTTGTGAAAGTAGTGGTTCCAAAACAATTTCCCTCAAAGTGCAACAACTTCGCAGTAGTGACCAGGTTTTCCCCCTAATTTTTGTCATCTTAGGGTTGGGCGTTGCGATGAAGGGGATGAATTTTGCCTCACGCAAAGGCGCAAAGAATTCCCACAAATATGCAACGTCGGAGTTTGGTCTCTTCAATTAATCCTAACCTAAGTGCAAAACTTTCTCAACAAATTTTGAGAAAAAAACTACAATTTTCTAAATTAAAGATTCTTAGCGTCTTTGCGCCTTTGCGTGAGGCTTTCAACCTTCATCCCAGTACCAGTTAAAATAATCAGGACTTATACTCTCGTACTCCAAGGCAAAGACTATGCCCCGCCGTGATGATATCAGGAAGATTTTGCTACTAGGGTCAGGTCCAATAGTAATTGGACAAGCGTGCGAGTTTGACTATTCTGGAACCCAAGCCTGTAAAGCGTTGCGAGAAGAAGGCTATGAAGTGGTGCTAGTGAACTCCAACCCTGCCACAATTATGACAGATCCGGAAACAGCCGATCGCACATATATTGAACCACTCACACCAGAATTGGTCGAAAAAGTGATTGCCAAAGAACGCCCCGACGCCCTACTACCGACAATGGGCGGACAAACTGCCCTCAACCTCGCCGTGGCTTTATCGAAAAATGGGGTATTGTCAAAGTACGAAGTCGAGTTAATTGGCGCTAAGTTACCAGCCATAGAGAAAGCCGAAGACAGGAAATTGTTTAACGAAGCAATGTCAAGGATAGGGATAAATATTTGTCCTAGTGGCACAGCTTCATCATTAGAGGAATCAAAACAGATTGCTTTGACAATTGGCACCTACCCTCTAATTATTCGTCCGGCTTTTACTATGGGCGGTACTGGGGGTGGCATCGCTTACAATGAAGAAGAATTTGCCGAAATGGCACAAGTGGGTATAGATGCCAGTCCTGTATCGCAAATTTTGATCGATCAATCCTTAATTGGTTGGAAAGAATATGAACTGGAAGTGATGCGAGACTTGGCAGATAACGTCGTGATTATCTGCTCAATCGAAAACCTTGATCCGATGGGTATCCATACCGGAGATTCAATTACCGTCGCTCCAGCTCAAACTCTAACAGATAAAGAATACCAGCGGCTGCGGGATATGGCAATTAAAATTATCCGCGAGATTGGCGTGGAAACTGGCGGTTCTAATATCCAATTTGCCGTCAATCCCGTTAACGGGGACACGATTGTGATCGAGATGAACCCCCGTGTTTCCCGCAGTTCGGCTTTGGCTTCCAAAGCGACTGGTTTCCCCATTGCTAAAATGGCGGCAAAGCTTGCTGTTGGCTATACCTTGGACGAAATTAAAAATGACATCACCAAGAAAACACCAGCTTCCTTTGAGCCGACAATTGATTATGTGGTGACAAAAGTTCCCCGCTTCGCCTTTGAGAAGTTCCCCAATGCCGAACCAGTGCTGACAACCCAAATGAAGTCAGTGGGAGAAGCTATGGCTATTGGGCGGACTTTCAATGAGTCTTTCCAAAAAGCACTGCGCTCTTTAGAAACTGGGCGTGCTGGTTGGGGTTGCGATATTAAAGAAAAATTACCGAGTGGCGAACAAATTCGTGCGCAATTGCGCACACCCAATCCCGAACGAATTTTCTCTGTACGTCATGCGATGCAGCACGGCATGAGTCTTGAGGAAATCTACGAGCTCACAGGTATCGATCCGTGGTTTTTAGATAAAATGCAGCAACTGCTGGAAGTGGAGAAATTTCTGAAACGAACTCCTTTACAAAGCTTGACAAAAGAGGACATGTATGAAGTGAAGCGTCAGGGCTTTAGCGATCGCCAAATTGCCTTTGCCAACAAAATAAGTGAAGATGAAGTGCGGCAATATCGTCAACAACTAGGCGTGATCCCAGTCTACAAAACAGTGGATACATGTGCTGCGGAATTCGAGGCGTTTACCCCTTACCACTACTCCACCTATGAAGAAGAGACAGAAATCATCCCCACCACAAAACCCAA
>CAZZVG010000262.1:0-7378 GCA_964657295.1 Iningainema sp.
ACCGCCCAAAGCTTGCATTTCTAACTGAGTACCGAGGATTTCAAAGATTTCTACCAAGTGAGTCCGGTTTTTACGGACAGACGCAAACGCTGGATATAAATCGACTAAGCGCAAATAGTCAGCCGCGCCAATTGTCAGACAGATAACTTCCGTCGAGGCGATGGCTGTTTCACAGGCTATATCCCGTAACAAGCTTAGCTCGCCAATCATTGCCCCTGTCTCTAACAATTCTAAGGTAGTTGGCATGTTTGTGCGGGGATCGTATGCCAATAACCTCGTTTTTCCTTCATAGATAATTCCGACTCGTTCGGCTAATTTTTCTTTACCGAGAATCTTCTGTCCTATGCGGTAGCGCCAGGGCTGTACTTGTTGCGATAAATTTGCAATCTCCTCAGACGGTAATTGGTCAAAACCTTCAAGGTTGGTAAGAAATTCTTGAAAACCGCTTTTTATATACGTCATACCAATTTTAGATTGAGTTAACCATCCACGTATCTAGAGTCACTTGTCCGACGCACCACACTTCTTCATTATTCTACTAAGGACAGATGACAATGACGAGGGGAGTCTCCTGATTATTACGGTGTGCTTAAATTTTTTTAGTTTAGATTTACAACCGCGAGATCGCACTCACATGGCTTTGAACTCATGTCCAAAATTGCTAAAGCTTCTTCCTAGCTTAGGTTTGGTTAGTTTATCTTATTGATCTATTTTACGGTAGGCGTGAGAGTGAGTGATCATTTCACCACTGATCAAGTTTGCCGTTTTCGGCAAAGCTTTTGGTACAAAACAAGTGCGTAGGCGTAGCCCGTCGTAGACATCACTCGTTTACAGAATTTCCAACATACGTATAATTATTCCTCAGTACTCTCACAAAAAACAATCATTAATCATTTCAAAAATCTTATAAATTTATTAAGGATTGATAAATGAACTTTTCTTTGGTAATATTGATAATTCTTTAGGACTTACTCGTTTAGCCACATTGCACTAAATATATACGTAGCCCAAAACAACCGACTTTATCAATTTATAATTTAGTTGATCACGAATACCAGGTTTCTCAATTTAGCGGTGAGATGAGTGTTGCCTCAAGTACTTTTCCTGATTTATTCGCAAAGCCCGTGATAATTTCTGACAATAACCTCCTTAATTTTACCTCGATTCCCCGCCTTTGAGTTGATCGCACGTGTTGCCTCCACCATCTCGATATTGTAATCACTATAGAGATCGAGAATGAGTGGCGCGGCGGAATTTGAGAGCATCCAAAAGACACCCTTTTTGTCAAGTCTTACACATAAGTCGCGAAGTGTCTCTTGGTTCTCTCGACTAAAACCATTCTTTGAATAGTTGGTAAAATTTGAGGTAGTGCTGAGGGGAGCATACGGTGGATCGAAGTACACAAAATCCCCTTCATCTACGTCTCTTTCTATACATAAATATGACCTATTTGCGAGTGTTGCACTCTGAAGCACTTTACTACAGGCACGTAAATTTTCTGGATCACAGATTTTGGGATTTTGATAATCCCCAAAAGGAGCGTTAAACTGTCCCTTAGAGTTGACGCGGTAAAGTCCATTGAAGCAGGTTTTATTCAGATAAATTAGACGACTCGCTTTTTGGACATTGTTCCATGTGGTATATTCTACAGTTCTGTCGGCTTCTCGAATTTTATAAAAATATGATTCTTGGTAAACGTGTTGTGTCAAACTGGCGATAAGTTTCTCGACATTGTTCTTGACGACTCTATACACATTAATAAGTTCAGCATTTACATCTGAAAGGAAGGCATTTTCTGGTTGAATGCAAAAAAAGAGTGCTCCTCCTCCCAGAAATGGTTCATAGTACCGTTGAAATGTTCGAGGTACTCGTGAGGTTAACTCGAGCAAAAGCTGAGTCTTGCCCCCCGCCCATTTAACAAATGGTTTAGCAGAAACATTGTTTTCCTGATCTTTAATAAAAACTGTCATTCCATTTGTCTTGCTACGAGTTGAGCAAATAACCCCTCAGTCTTAACCAGTTCCTCAAAAGTACCGACTTGCACGACGCAACCTGCCTCCATAACATAAATTCGATGAGCATTGCGGATTGTGCTGAGGCGGTGGGCAATCACTATCCGAGTCGCCTTTAACTGATCTAAACTCTCAGAGACGATCGCTTGCGTGCGATTATCTAAAGAACTAGTTGCTTCATCCATCAAAATAATTTTCGGCTGATTCACAAGCGCCCTAGCAATCAACAATCGCTGCCGTTGTCCCCCAGAAAGATTGGTACCCCCCTCACTGACAACAGTATGTAACCCCATCGGCAAAAGCTGGATATCTTCCGCCAAACCCGCCATTCGTGCTGCTTCCCAGGCTTGGTCATGTGACACCAACGCGCCTACAGTGATATTCTCAAAAATAGAACCTGTACCAATGCGGCCATTTTGCAGCACCACCCCCAACTGTCTTCGCACTGCCTGAAGATCGAGTTCTGCCAAATCAAAGCGATCATAGGAAACTGTTCCTGACTGTGCAGTCTCAAACCCCAGCAATAATCGGAATATAGTTGATTTTCCACTTCCTGAAGGTCCGACGATCGCCACAAATTCTCCTGGTTCTGCATAGAGACTCACATCATCCAGAATCGGCAAACCATCGTCACGATAACGAAAGGTAACATGGTTTAAGGCTACGCGACCGGTCAACGAGCCAGGATTTCCCTTCGTATTATTATACTCCGGTTCGGCGTGCAAAATTGGTTCTGCCCGCTCCCACAATGGCACAATTGTTAAGATATCAGTCAAAGTATTGCTGAGGTCGCTCACTCCCCCAATAAAAATACCCAAGGCAGCATTAAAAGCCAAAAACTTGCCGACTGTCAATCCTCCCGCTTGAGCCGCACTAATAGAGACAACCGCAAACCAAAACAGCAGTGCCGAAGTGACTAAGGATAGGATCTCATTAAATACCGAGACGTTATCTCGAATAAGTTGGAAACGCGCCTTCAGCCTGATGCGATCGCTATAACGATCTGCCCAAGCTGCAAATGCCCGTTCTTCCGCCATTGCCACTCGCAGCTTGGCTACCCCATTAATCAGTTGTACAATCAACCCATTAATCTCACCATCCAATTCTTGCTGTCGTCGCAATTGGCGTATCACCAGCAAGCTAGCAACAGTAGTGACAACAGTTGCGAGTAAGGCTATACCTACCCCGACAAAAGCAAGATGCCAGTCGTAAACAAACATCAGTACTAAGTTTAGTAGGGCAAAAAGTCCACTCAATAAAGTGCGTTGCGTTCCCCCCGACAGTTTTTGACGAATCTGATTAACCGATAAGGCACGATTTAGCAAGTCCCCAGAGGAATACTCGCGAAAAAATGCTGGACTTAATTTCAGCAGTCGATCCCAAATTGCTGGCTGTAGCGCACTATCAGCAGCGTTTTCGACTCGCAGCGAAATGATTCCTTGGAACATCCCAAACGCGGATCTTCCAATTGCCAGGGCTAACAACGCTCCTCCTATTTGCCCTAACAAACCGCGATCACTATCCGGAATCGCATTATCCACCAAAAGAGATGTTGCTTGGGGCACCACCATTCCCAGCAGAGAGCCAACAATCCCTGCTGCCAAAATGAACGCAATGTCTTTTTCATAACCTTTGATGCCAAACTGAAACAACGCCATCACATTTTTGACAACGTTGGGTAAAGGGCGGTAAAATTGGTAAGCGTCTCGCCCCAGTGTTGCGGCGACTGCCTGATCTACAGGTATGCTTTGTCTGCTTGTAGGATCGAACAAAACATAACGGTTACCTACTGGTAATAAAGCTACCGTCAGCTGTTCTTCAATGGTGTAAGCTAAAAGAGGACCATACTCATGAAGCCACCAATCACCCTCTAAAGTGACGCGACGAGTGCGAATTTGAGAGGAACGAGCGATCGCCTCCACGGGATCTTTCACGCGACTGAGATCTTCTGACTGTGTTGGCAAAGTGATGTTTATTCCCATTGCTCGTGCAACTGCTCCCACCGCCACAAGCATTGGTGTTCCTGACTGAAAAAATGCCGTCTCTTGGTGCGGTTGCAGTACAGAAGCTAACTTAGAAAGTGCTGAATCTACTAACTGAGCATTAAGTTCTTCTCGTTCCTGACTAGAGCGACTCGCAGTTTCTTCTTCCTGCTGTTTGAGCAAAATCAAATTCTTGAAAAACCGCTCATGCTCCTCAGCTAAAAGATTAGGTATTTTGTTTACGTTTTCTGGTTTTTTTAAGAAGAAATGGCGATTCTCGTTAGCTGGTATGCTATAGTAGAAACGCTGACTTAAGTGGTCGAGCCAACCTTCTATCAGAGCGATCGCCCTAGCTTCCTCCACGGCTAATTGTGCGACAAAATCTGCCATGAGCATTTGCGATAATTCTGTTGCTTCCATTGCTACTGCTACGAAGCTCAAGGATTCTTGTGCCGCACCAAACAACGCCTCAAGAGAGCCTGCATTAAAGAGATAACGGCGATATGTAGGTGTCTGTGCCTCCACACTTACCGGCATTCCATCCAAGACTTTTGTGGCAAATATTGATACAGTTCCCGTTTGCACGAGCCACACTTTTTCTGCGTCATTTAGCAGCAAAACTTCATTTTCTTTGAGGCGATACAGAACTTCCATTCACTCAACACTCTTAAGTAAGTCCGTACAAATAAAGCTAAGTAAGTTGGCAGGAAAATTTACAACTATGTAACAAAATGTAAAACCTCTGGAATTGGCTCGTAGTTGCGCTTTAGCGCTCTTAATGAGACTTAGAAAAAGAGCCAGAAAAGAACTTCAAATGTATATACACAGAGACTTTGACATCGTTTTGCCTAGTTTGTTGATATATCTGGGTTTCAGGCATTTTTGGACATTCGGTGTATTTTCCTTGCCCTGTATGGATTTGAGCCTTGTTTCTTCCTAAAAAATGTTTAAGTCCCGTTAGGAGCGGAAAGGGAGTAGTTAAAACTGTCTTTTGTCCGTTGTCATTGGTAATCGTTTCCGCCTTATTGACTTTTCTTAACATAGTTATATTTATTTTTGCTCTCCTACTCACATCCGAATTTTCACCATACTGTCCAGTAGACTGTCTGGTAGACAGAAGTGGACAGTATGGTAAACAAAGCCTCGACTTCTCTGAACAAGGCGCTGGCTCGACTTGAGCAAAGTGGCGTCCTTGGCGTCTTCCTCACCCAACAAATGCTGATAAATGTTAGGCGAGGTTCCTCAAACACCAGTCGCCTGCTCTGAGAAACCCTCCAGAGAAACTGGCTCCCCAACCTACATTAACTTAAGTTTTTCGCAAAACCTACGCACTATTGCGGCAGATTGTAGATCAGACAACCGAAGAATGTCTGGCAGACATCCACCGACAACCTTGTAAACACGGCAGATTGCAAACCAGACAACCGGAGAAAATCTGGCAGACGTTTACCGACAACTGGCAGACATCTTGTAGACAAGGTAGATTGTAGACAAGACATCCGCCGATTGTCGGGTAGATAGCCCTTGTAGTCACGGTAGATATCTGCCAGACAGTCTACCGAACACCCGCCAACTGTTCGGTAGACACCTATTTATAGAGATGGAGCAGTTTACGCTGGGCGCTGATTTTGGTATTATTGAAGAAAAACTGCTTTGAATCATAGCTTGACTAATTTCCAAAGCTATTAAGAACTCATTCAATTATTGATCCAGCAATTTCTCTGTTGAAGCTCTTTTTGGTAGCTAAACTCCTGTTCCCCTTGCCATTGGTTAACTATAGCGTAACGCTATAGCTTGCACAGGGCACTAGCTCTTGCCAATCACAGGATTGCGCTGTATAAAAAAGATAACATTGCTTTTGTCAGTTAGAATTTATACTTAAAATTTATGGATAATATAGGTATCAAAACAAGATTTATACTGGGGTTTCTGCACAAAAATAAATGGTGAACACAAAAATTAGGCGATCATTAACCTAAAAATAAGGTTTTCTATCGCGGTTTTTGATAAAATTTCCATCCTATAGATAGATTGACAAATCTATCATAATCTTAAAATGTCACCAATGGGCGTTTCTTCGGGGTAAACTTCACAACTTTTTTTTAAATGTGCAGTAAGAACTGATTGCAGGAGAACATGCTTCATGCCGACAATAAGCCTTTTACAGAAAAGCTGGAAAAACAGGTTGATTAACTATATTGCCTTGAGCTTGTTGTTATTAATGCTAACAATAGCCATAGCTGAAGGAAGCAGCAATAATTCTAAAGATACGTCACTGCAGAATCAGTGGCAATCAAAGCGAGTGTTCTTTGACAGTAATGGTAAACTAACTTACACCTCGGATAAAGAGCAAAACCGGATTCCGGACTATAGCTATGCTGGTTATCGTTACGGTGAAGTCGAATTGCCCAACGTTCCCGAAGTAGCGAGTATCGCACCGATTGCGGGTGATAATACTGCACACATTCAAAAAGCACTCTCTGCACTAGCAACGCGCCAACCTGATGCAAATGGATTTCGTGGTGCTTTGCTACTAAAGCCAGGAGTTTACGAACTTCGTAGTACAATTCAAATTAAGGCGAGCGGGGTTGTGTTGCGTGGTTCGGGTGATGGCAACGATCCCAGTCAAGACACAATTCTAATTGCCAAAGTGGTTGAGCATCCCATCGTCCAAGGCGAACAAAACATATCAGATAATAAGTCAGTAGTAATTGTGGGTACGAATAATTCAGCGCCTTGGAAATCAGGAGATGCAACCAAGATTACAGATGATTTCGTTCCAGTTGGTTCACTCAGTTTCCATGTCGAAAATGCTACGCTTTTTCAAGCTGGTGATGGCATTATCATTACGCATCCCTCTACCCAGAAGTGGATTGATGCGCTTGACGGTGGTGGTGTAGGCGAAGTTAACAACCCTGAAACTAACCCCTGGAAAGCAGGCAAAGTCGATATTGTGTATTATCGACGGGTCAATCGCGTGGAAGGAAATATGATTATCCTGGACGCACCGATTTACAATCATCTTGATCGCCAGTTGTCACAATCTATCGTCTCCAAGATAAAAAGCAGTGAAGTTTTGACGAATGTAGGGCTTGAGAACCTACGCATCGACGTTGAGAAAGGCGGCGAAGACGAGAAATTTTTGTGGAGTGCTGCTGGCGTTGTCGGTGCAGAAGATGCTTGGGTGCGTAACATCACCGCTCTGCATTTTGGATTATCAGGTGTGTACACAGAAGGAGCATTGAGGGTTACAGTGAGGGATGTTAAAGCCTTCGATCCAATTGCCATTCGCACAGGCGGACGCATGTACAACTTTAACACAGAACAGCACAGTCAACTCATATTATTTCAGAACTGTGAGGCGACGAACGGACGGCATAACTT
>CAZZVG010000263.1:0-7375 GCA_964657295.1 Iningainema sp.
TGCAGGAGGGTTTCCCGACAGAGGCGACTGGCGTGGGTTGGGGGGATCTTCAGTCCGTGAACGTTACTAACAGCAAGCGTATTGCCCACGGCTTTTGTTGGCGTGGATACTAAAAATACCAATTAGTAGGGTGGGCTAAGGCGCACAAGCTTTGCAATTGGTGGGCAGTGCCCACCCTACATTAAATTTGCTACATCTTAATAATTTTTCCAAAATTTTTTTAATTCTTTACTTGCACAATTCTAGGCAATGGCAAGGCTTGATCCCGATCCAAGTCAAGGGAAGCGAGGGATTCTGGCTCTGTGTGTTGTAGGATCTTCAACAATGCCACACTCTGATGCAATAATTCGTCTACATCAATGCCACTGTAAACGGATGGGTAACGGCGCAGACGATTGCTTCCCTCTCCCAGCAAAATCATTGCACCTCGCCAGTTGCGGTTACCCAAATGATATAGCGCCACAGCTATTTGCAGAATGCCTTGATAAAAAGTTTTTTCTGGCTCTGTTGCTTCGATCCATAGAGCTTCTAGAGTGTCATGACAGGCATAGAACTGCCCAGTATTGAACTGCTCTACACCTTGCCAAAACTGCTCCGACACCCCTTCCCTCATGCCATACTCTCTCGTACTTGTTTGATTGTTTCTAAAGAGATTTCTTGCTTGTCACCAGCAAACTCGTTCTCTGGGGTGAGGAATAGCATACAGTGGCACTCTTTGCGCTCCCGCATTGGTACACAGGGACAGTTCCAAAATGTAGCACTTACCTCTGCTTGTTTGTCTTCGTAATGGCGACAGGGACACAAAGGCGCTCCTAAGTCATCTTTATGCTTGGCAAGTCCTTCAATCACAACTGCAGTCACAGAGGGTTCAGAACAAAAGTACGTTCCAGTGCGCTTAGCGTATTGTTCGGAAAAATGCCGCATTGCCTCTAGACTTTTATCGCTGGATATTGTATTTACTTCTGGTGATCTCATAAATTGCCGACTGCTGATAATTTAAATATTTCTTTGCATTGTACCTCATCGGACGCGATCGCGGTTGCCTAACACAAACCCCTAAGATCGAACTACCGTTTTCATTGAGAGTATTTATTAATTTCCAAATAGCTTTCCCAGAAAGCTTTATTAGTCAGTTCAGGTAGTGTCTTTTTATATAGCTGTTTTACTTTATCAAACTTAAAAAATATTTGGAAACATACTGAGATTGTCTTCACCAAAACTCTCAAAAATTCTATTCGAGAACATTCAACAACAAATCCTTCTTGATTGATTAAACTATAGTATAAAGCTTTTCTAGCTCTAAAAACATTAATAGGTCTGTACCCTTGTATGGGAACAATTTTGTATCCCTTGTCAGCTACTTTATCATTCTTGTAAAATATAAAATCAGGCAAAAGATGCCCATTTAATGTTATGACTCTCATCCAACGAGCTAATGTTATCTCTACCTCACCAACGCTTGACTCATACTTCTCATATACAAAAGGTAGCTCTGGCTTTTTGACGGCTTTCTCTCCCATGCTTAAAACTTCCAAGTTTTTCTCTTCTGGGTCAACTGTTTTCAAATATTCAGGACCTTCTAGGAAATCACCGGCTGCCTTGAGAACAATATCTGCAGTTTTATATCTATAACAAAATGCTTCTCTAAGACTAAATTTTACAATAAGCTTTATTACATTCATCTTCTTAAAGCTATCCGAACAAAGAACGTTTAAAATCAATTCATTCTTTCTGAGATAATAGTTCATTACTGGGGAGTATTTATTTTCTAATGCTTCATGCCATACGCATACACCATTTAAGGTAATAATTTTGTACTTCAACCTGAGTGGAAGTTCCATGTCATCCATTTTGATGAAGAATGGATAGGGTAAATTAGAATTATCTATAACTTGTGTAGGAAAGCAAAATAGCCACCAACCATTGTAACTAATATGTTCTTCTATTTCGTTGAATAAAACATTTTTTACAGTTCTGAGATCGAGATCGGGTTTTAGTCTAATCACTTCTTTATCCCAGATCGCTCCATTTTCATGCTGAATATATTTGGTGTCTAACCTTAGCATACTGCCACCAATACAAAGGCTGCGATCGCTAGCCACCTTTTTAAAGTTGTAAATTCTCTCAAATACTTCTGGGGCGACAACCACATCGTCATCCATAAATATGATATGAGAGAAATCATGCTTCCTCTCTAAAACTTCCATAATGCCTCTAGTATACCCACCACTTCCGCCTGCATTTTTGTTGGGTATCAAGTGGATTTGAGAACTGTAGAAATTATTTAAAGTTCTCCCATTGTCAATTACAAATATTTCAAATTGATTTCCTACATCTGATTTATTAAGTAGGTATTGTTTTAATATTCCTATATTTTTCGTGAGATATTTTTCTCTTTTATAAGTACATATAATAATAGCAATTTTCTGTTCGTTATCCTGAAAAGTATCAACATTTGTATAAAAGTAACCACCTGTAAACAGACAATCATTTGCTAAAGCTTCAATTTCAACATAAAATAATCCTTTATATGCCTGTATTTCCAGATCTAAAAACACACTGACTTCATCTAATCTGTCAGCCGTGATTACTTTTTGATCCACTAATGTCACCGAGTCCGAAAAGTAATCTACATTGAGCAGCATTACCTTAAATTCTCCCTTTAAATGTAGATTGATATTTATTGTCTTGACGCTTGTATAGTCTTTCCACTTTTGAATTGAAAAGGAATTAAAGTAAGTATCAAAACTGATGATGCCGCTTTTTTTAAGTTCAACTCTATTTTGCTCATAATTGAGCGAACAATTTGAATTTAATCGAAAAAATAGTTCTTCTACAGTACAAATATCTAAATTTGGCAAGATTATATTCTGAAGCTTAACGGCAGTTTGAAAGTTTTTCTT
The DNA here is from genome assembly GCA_964657295.1 of Iningainema sp. Taxonomy (GTDB): domain Bacteria; phylum Cyanobacteriota; class Cyanobacteriia; order Cyanobacteriales; family Nostocaceae; genus Rhizonema. The sequence continues at coordinate 2,904 of CAZZVG010000263.1, forward strand.
TTCCAGTGTTGGAGTTACAAGAACATCTGTCATTCGGATTGTCTCCTTGTTAGAGATAGTTACGTAAAGAAACCCGGTTTCTACCAAAAATAGCCAACAGCAACTAGATATGTAGGAATCCGTGCGGAAGATCGTGAAAAATATACACGTAGGGTGGGCAATGCCCACCAAAACCCGGATATGGTGGGCATTGCCCTACCTGTATTTCAATCAAAGCTGATAATCTAAGTAATTACTGTAGTTGTGAGGTACTCTTGAACGACTTGGTTTGCATCCCCGATCAGCTTCACACGACCTTTTTCCAACCAAATTACCCACTCACACGAGTGTCTAATAAACTCCAAATCATGAGAAACCACTAAAATCGTCGCATCCGCAGCCCAAAACTTTTCAATCCGCTGCTTGCACTTATTCTTAAAACTTTCATCCCCTACCGATAGCACTTCATCGAGAATCAGAATGTCTGGTTGCACATCAGTGGCGATCGCAAACCCCAATCGTGCCCCCATACCAGATGACAACACTTTTACTGGTACTAAAGCATACTCCTGCAGTTCCGCAAAATCTAAAATCGATGGTGCTCTTTTGATCATTTCTTGCCGCGAAAACCCCAACATAACACCATAAAGAATAATGTTATCCATCACCGAAATTTCTGCATCGAACCCAGCCCCCAACTCAATCAAAGGCGCAATCTGCCCTGCTACCCGCACGACTCCACGCGTTGGCTGCAAAATTTCACAAATCACCTTTAAAAGAGTAGATTTCCCTGCCCCATTCGCCCCAATAATTCCGATTTTCTCACCTGCTTTCACCACTAAATCAATCTGATCCAGCACCAACTTCTTAGCAGGGTGACGATACTTCCCTTCTAAAAACGACAAGACAGTCTTCTTTAAGTCATAAGAAAACTCTTCTTGCGTTCGTCGCCACAGAGAAACTTGATTCAGACGAATAACTTCCATCTACAGCAAATCCATAAATGAATGTCGCAAAGAGCGAAAGCAACTTAGTCCCAGCGCCAAAAAAATCATCCCACTTAACAGCGATTGTGTAATCAACTGAACATCTGGCAGTGTTCCTGATAAGCAAATCTGGCGGATACTTTCAATCACTGGTAACAACGGATTGAGTAACAGAAATGACTTCACTGACGCTGGCACAATTTTTCCAGGATAGAATATGGGACTACTCAACCACAGCATAAAGACAATCAATTCGTAGAAGTAAGGCAAATCCCTAAAAAATACAAACAAAGCACTCACTAGCAAGCTAACTCCGGTACACACTAAAACTAGCGCCAGTAAGGGGAACAGCAGTGCTACCACATTCACCAAGCTTCTAGAGTTGACCAGCGTCATAATTGTCAGTAATGGTAACACCCCGATGGAAAACTGAAATACATTCGCCGCCACCAGCGAGATCGGAAAAACACTCACTGGCAAGCAAATCTTGTTCAACAACCCCCCATTGTTCACCACACTCCATAATGCTTGCGTCGTACACGCACTGAAGAAATTAATCACCACCAGTCCCGTAAAAACTGCCAGCACATAATTGAAAATTGAATTGCCATAATACGACGCAAACGCAGTCCCAAAAATAGCTGTATAAACCCCTGTCATAAGTAGCGGATTAAGCAGCGACCAATACACCCCCAAAAACGAGCCTCGGTAACGCACCTTGAGATTCCGCGCCAATAACACCTGCAGCAATTCCCAGTAGTGCTGCACTTCCGACTGCCTCAAACTCTCTCTTGTGGGGCCATCTGCTTTGCGGTTCTTTAAAAAAAAGGTAATTTTCACAAATAAAAACGTTTAAAAGTTCAACAAGTCTCACCACTAAAATTTGCTTTATTGACAACCTTATGCAGATTTAGCCCAGCCCTCCAACCAACGCGAATTCCGTCAAAAGCTTGCTGAATATAATTGATTAGAATTGAATTAGGAAGATGATGCGTAAATTTAAGACGAAGAATTCTCAGCAGGCAACGATAGGTTAAAAGTAACGTCAACCGAGTCACAAAGATCGGAAATGGAACTTTTTTATATCCATGCTTTAAAGCAAAATAAGTTGTATTTTTTGCTACTGAATACCAGCAGGTGAGATGTTTTTGGTCAATGCGATTGTGACTAGCTTGAGGATAATGCTCTACAGCAACATCAGCATAATGGACTTCATAACCTGCCTGAATTAAGCGCAAACAGACATCCGTTTCATCAAGAAAGTAATCAAAAAACTCATCGTAGCCGTTGATTTTCTCAAGCAGGTCTTTGCGAAAAGATGAATTAGTGCCCATTAAACCGTTGAACCAAAAGCCGTTTCGTTGGTTGTAGTTAGCAGCATCAGCAGGACGGATGGCGATAGTTTCACTGAAAAGATTGCTGATCCCACGATGGAACTGTAGTGGGTAACCAGGACGAGTTAAGTCTCGAACTATACCTCCTACCGCAGCACATTTGTCTCCATGTTGTGAATAGGTGAATAGCAATTGCTCGATCCATTCAGACGGCGGAATTGCATCATCATCAAAAAAAGCAATAATTGCGCCTGATGCCAACTTGATTCCCATATTTCGGGAGTAGCTGAGGTTTTTCTGCTCAACTTTCATAAATTGCAGCTTAAAGCTGTTTTTGCTAGATAACCTCCTAACTATTTCAATTGTCTCTGTTGTTGATGAGGCATCAATAACAACGACTTCAAAGTTTTGATAACGAATTAGTTCGAGTGATTTAAGAGCATTTTCTAGAAAAGCGGGGCGATCTGCCGTACAGATCACAATAGAGACTCGAGGAAATGCGGACTTTGCGAACGGCATTTCTGATTTCGCGTTCTTGCTCATTTGCCAGTATATCTGCCCCATTTGGCTGATAGTCTTGATCATCGCCTTGATCAGAACAAAAGGATTAATTGAGACAGGCACGTAACCATTACCTGCAAAGTAGTAAACCCGTTTTGCCAAATTGAGAGCGTAAAGTTCAGGATGTTGACAGGTAACGAGGGCAATATCAACTGGCTTCCAAAACCAAGCAACTAGCCACAGCCAAAGTTGACCTGCCAATTTATTAGGTGGATGCCAGCGAGTAAATTTTTGCTCAACCTCCATGTTGGTTAAGACCTGACTTTGTAAATCATCTTGATACATGGTAGATTGCACGAAAATCTTAGCTGGTGCATTAAAGATCTCTTCTAAAGGGTATTCAGTGTAATTGAGCGTTCTTAGCATCTTCCCCCGAATTCCCGCCAGGAAGTCTTGAAAACCTGCAATGGAAACTTCAGCTAGAAAGTACCTTCCTGTAGCAGCGTAATAAACTAACCGTGGCAAACTTACAACAACTCTTTTCAATACCAGTTCAGGTCGGTGTTTTTGCCAACAGTAACAAAGATTGCGCTCATCGTAATAATTAATCCAAGCTCTACATTTAAAATCAGGTGAAGAGTGCCAAACAATTGAAGCTGGATTCACTGCAAGAATCCAGCCAGCTTGTTGAGCACGCAAGCACCACTCTACATCATCGAAGTGTAAAAAGAAATCTTCAAACACTCCGATTTGCTGAACAACTTCACGACGTACTAGTAACGATGCCGCCGCACAAACGTCCACATTCATGTAGGGTCTGCCCCTAAGAATTTCCTCGGATGAAATATTACTACAGTTACCAAAGTTTGTTTTCAAGTGTGCTTTTGCACTATTGATAAAGCTACCTATTTCTTGAATTGTATTAGGTGACTGTAGCTTACGAATTTGGGAACCAACTAAGCCCACTTCATCATAGTTCTGCAAAGTTTGAATTAGCGCAATTAGTGCCAGGGGGTCTATACGAACATCATCATCAAGTAGCCAAAAGTAATCATATTTAAGCTGACTCACAAACTGTAAACCGTAGGAGAAACCTCCCGAACCGCCTAAATTCCTACCTGTTTGCAAAACCTTAACTTTGGAATAATAGTGTTGCTCTAAGTAAGCTTGAGTGCCATCAGATGAAGCATTATCGACAACATAGATATGGAGATGTATCTGCTGTAAATCCAGCTTGGCAATGTCTTCAAGCAGTAAACAAACATTACTTAGCTTATTCCAAGTCACAATAACACCGGCTACTTTTGCGCTCTTCATGGGATTTATCGGGGTTCCTCTGGTTAGTCAAAGCCGAAATTGCTGTGGCAATTTTGAAACTCCCCCAACTTCCTATTTGACTATGTACATTTCATTGATTACTTAGCCAAGAAATTTAAATTTTATACTTATACTCTGAAATAGTATAGTGCTAAATTTTAGCTTTTTTACTTTTTTAAATCTTCTATCCAAAGAATGGAAAAATGTTAAATTTCTAAGTATGCGACAATACAATTAAGCTCACGATCATCGCTACATGTAGCTTTGGTCGCTGTTCTGTTATAAAATTTGGCGATCGCAAACCACACCCAAGTAGACAAATCATTGTCCTATTTAATGTGATGGCTGATACACA
>CAZZVG010000264.1:0-7364 GCA_964657295.1 Iningainema sp.
AAAAATGAGTCACTAAAAACATGAAAAGTAATTTTACTAAGATCATCGGTGCTAGTATTATCACCTTAAGTTTGGCAACTTTGCCTTTAACTTTACCTGCTTCTGCTCAGAGCGGTAGCGGCAGTAGCACAAGCACTACTAGCCCAACCACTACTGATACAAACCAAACTTCAGGCACAGATACTGGCACTGGATTTGACTGGGGCTGGTTAGGACTTCTCGGTTTGTTAGGTTTGGGCGGTTTGGCTCGGAAAAATCGCGTTGAGACAACAACTTATCGCGATCCTAATGCTGTTGGTGGTAACAGTTCTTATAGAGAATAGTTTTTGTTTCCATTGGTTGGAAAAGTGAATCAGGATGGTAGTCAGAATTTCTTTAGTACGCTTTCTAGTAGCAATTCATAAAATGACTTAAAGCCTTAGAAATTATTTCTAAGGCTGATTCAATTTTTAGGTGGATGCTGGAGTTTGGTCTTGAGAGTAAGGTCGGTAATAGCTGGCAATTAATCCTACCATTAACCACCAGATAGTATTTACCTCAGGACGATACCATACTGTCTCAAATAAGCCGTGTGCAAGCATACCAGTTAAAGAAGCGATCGCTCCCATCAACCAAAATGCCTCTCCTCGTTTCAATTGTCGTAACCGTTGCAATTGCACACCAGCTGTATTGAAAATCACAACTAACAGCCATAGGAAACTGGCTAGACCGATTAACCCAGTTTCTACTGCCACTTCTAAGTAAATCGAGTAAGCACTCAAAGCAGTGAAACGCGAACTGGCGTAAAGAGGGTAAACTTTGTTAAAAGCACTGTGACCTGGTCCAATCCCCAAAAGTGGATAATCGCCAATCATCTTTCTGACAGCAGTCCAAACATTGCGTCTTACATTATTGCTACTATCTTGTCTATCAGCGAAAATACTGAAAATTCTCTCTCTGGCTGTTTCACTGACGACTATTACGAATAACAATGCGATCGCCAAACTTCCGCATAGAATTAATGGTGACCAATTACGCCAAATTGGAGGCATATTTGGTCGCCACCAATAGTAAAGCAATCCTAGCAAAGTCAACACAGCAACAATCAGTCCGATCCAGCCACCACGACTAAAAGTCAGGATAAGACTTGCACCATTAACCACAAGCATTGTGAATGCTAAGGCTTTCTTTACCCTACTTTGCCATGCAAAGATTGCCATCAAGCTTAAAACGACTGCTGGGAGAAGATACCCTGCCAGCAAGTTAGGATTACCTAAATAGCTATAAACCCTTGTCATTTTTGCTAGGGGAGATTCCGGATCGACCCAAGTTGCTAGTGGTGGAACATGATCAAACCATTGCCTTACTCCATATATACTGACAATGAGCGCTATATGCAAGTAAAGGGTGATAATCCAAGTGCGGAGGCGAGGCGACCTCAGAACTCTCGCACAAAGAGGAAACAGTAGTAAATAGAGCGTAAAAGTGCCAAAGTCTTTAAACAAAGGTACTAACGCTGTTTTTTTCACTGGTGATGCGGCCGCTGCTACTGCCATAACTGCCCAGTAGAGTAACAATAGCAGATGAATGGGCGTGACAGAAGTGACTTTTGCTGGTTCGGCTTCATCTGATAAAGTCAACAGCAGCCAAAATCCAGCACAAGCCACTAAGAACAGCGCTAGCAGTTCATTAGGCACAAAAGGAGCAAGAGCATATACCAAACTGAGTAAGGCTGCTGCTATGATATCTCCCCACTGCATGAAGATACTTGTTTGCCGCCAAGAACGGAACACACCTACCAAACGGTGTAGGTAGCTGGTGCCAAGGTATTCTTTAAGCGGTAAATAAGACAAGGTAAATCGTTGCCAAACTAAATTCATAAACAGCTGCTGCCAATTGACACAGAACGCACAACTCGAATTAAAAAGTCATAACATAGATTGCAAATTACTAATGACTAACAGATATATTGCTAATTGCTCTTCAATTAGACATCACTTACTGCATCTACTGTTCCCAAATGTAGTGGCAAACTCAGCACATAACGATATCCCGACTCTGGTGAACCTTGAATCGAAATTTCTCCGCCATGCAATTCTGCCAATTGACAGCTTAGCAACAAACCCAAGCTTTCGCGAGACAGATTATTCTGAGCCTTAGCTAAATCCAAGCTCGAACTTACACTTCGGGAACCTGAGTTAGCAACACTAAAATCTGTCTCGTTTTCATATAGTACTGGTAACTCTGCTGATTCCTGATTTTCCGAATAAGTGTTGTAGTGTGGAACACTATCTGTCAGATCGCGCAGCGTTGTGTTAACGCGAAAGTAAGGATCTACCTCGGTAATACCATCTCCTAGCCAAGGATGCGACACCCATACAGTTATGTTAAGTGTATTATCTTTGTAGGAAACATGAATGCGAACAACACTGCCTGTTGCAGAAAGTTGAATCACACTAAAAATGAGGTGATACAGAATTTGCCGCACCTTCTCTTTATCTAAAGGCCAAATGCGACTGCGTCCGGGTTCTATAGACAGGCGAATGTCTTGCTCCCGGCGATTAGCTGCCTCTTCTAAGGTACCAATAGCTTGTTGACAGAGCATTTCAATATCCACAGGAGTCAGATTTAACACATTTGCGCTTTCATCTAAGACTCCCAATTCGGAAATTTCATTAATTAAGGAAAGTAAGTATCGACCACTATGTTGTATAATTTCTAAATATTCCCTTTGCTTAGTTGTTAACGGACCATAAATTTCTCGTCCCAGCACACTAGCCATACCTAAAACAGATGTTAAGGGTGTACGCAACTCTTGAGTTAATAGTCCCAAAAGTTCTAGCTTTAATTGGTTGGTGGGTACTACTTTTTGAGCTGATGGGTTAATTTTGACTTCGGTCGTGGTAGCTGGTGGAACTGACCAGTTAGGGGCAACATTTTGAGTATTGATGTTTGCTGTTGTTTGTAACAGCCGATTGCGCTCAAATTCACTCATGCTCCAACGAGCGATGATCTGTAAAAACTCTATGTCTCGAGATGTAAAGTTGCGCGGCATCAGATCCATGACTGCCAAGGCACCCAAACAGTTTCCTGAAGCGTCAATCAGTGGCGCTCCCAAGTAGGCGCGAATGCCATACTCCTGCACGAGCTTACTGGCAGCAAACTCTATTCCAGGTAATTTATGTGTATCATTTATAACAACTATTTGCAAGCTTTCTACTACTTGGCTACAGAAAGATTCCCGACGTAACAACTGACGGCTTTGTGCCAACTGATTCATAAGTCCCAGCCTCGATAAGCCCACAGCTGATTTGAACCAGTGGCGTTCTTGATCCACGAATCCCAAAATGGAAATTGGTGCTTCCAAGAAATGAGCAGCAGTTTGAGTGGCTTCTTCAAAGACTGGAATCGTTTCTGGTTGCCGTAAACCAAAGTCAGACAACGCTTTCAGGCGCTGTTGTTCTCTCGTTTCTATAGAACCCCAACTATCCTTTAGGGCAAACAATTTGTTTTCAGGCTCTACCATTGCCACTGCTACCTTGATAATTGCTCGATATTGTAATTCATCTAACCGATGTTTTTAGGTTATTTGCTATTCTTAAGCATTCCCCAATTTCGGGTCAGACAAACAAGGTGAAAGTAAAATTTTTTTTGTTTGTAGCAAAAGTTGGGTTTTTTAGTTTGGGACTAGTGGGAAAAGAGCAGACAGAGGACAGGGGGAGAGCGAATTGAATCGGGATAAAGTATTGATGATTTGGGTGTCTTGACCCAAGGATTAAAAAAGAACGGTTTGCATTATAACTACCGAGAAAAACTTTCCGTATATATACTCAACATCTATTTTAGTAAAGTAACTATATTGATATTAATTGTTACTCTATTAGTTTTGCCTGAGTGATAAAAAATTCAGCACAACTGCTAATAACAAACTTGCTAAGGAATGTAGATGTGTACTGGTAATGAGCAATGGGGAAGAATTTATTTCCTATTACCAATTCCGCACAGATACCCGAGGGGATCTGTTGTGAGATGACCGCTCGCTTTGCGAGAAGTCAAAAGTCAAAAAAATAATAAAGTTTTGGTAACTATTTAAAAGCTTACATAAACTTTACTAATTCTTCATCAGAATCCTCTGCTCAAACTTTAGGATTTAGACAAAAATAGAATGTATCTTTAAAATACTGTTTTTAAAGATACATTATCAGGGCTATAGAGAAAATGAATAAAATCACAGTCAGGATTCCTTTTGTAGATCTGAAGCTACAACATCAGCCAATTCAAAATCAACTACAACAAGCAATTTTGAATGTCTTGGATAAAGGAGATTTTGTTTTGGGGCAAGCACTGTTCGATTTTGAGGTCGCATTTTCTACAGCCTGCGGGACAAATTATGGTGTTGGTGTGGCTTCAGGAACAGATGCGATCGCACTTGGCTTACAAGCCTGTAACGTTGGTGCGGGAGATGAAGTCATAATTCCTGCAAACACCTTTGTCGCAACGCTGATAGGCGTGCTTCGTGCTGGAGCAAAACCAATTTTGGTCGATTGCGATCGCCAAACAGCATTAATTGATTTAGATGCAGCAGCGCGGGCAGTGACACCAAAAACCAAAGCGATTCTCCCCGTGCATTTGTATGGTCAAATGGTATCACCACGACAATTGTTGGACTTTGCCGAAACATATAAAGTCCTGATATTTGAAGATGCAGCCCAAGCGCACTTAGCAGAAAGAGAAGGATATAGGGCTGGTTCAGTGGGAATTGCCGCAGCTTTTAGTTTCTATCCTAGCAAGAATTTGGGGGCATTTGGAGATGGCGGGATGCTGGTAACACCAGATGTGGACGTCGCCCAAAAAGCTTTATGCTTGCGGAATTACGGTGCCCGTCAAAAGTATTATCATGTGGAAATTGGAACTAACAGCCGATTGGATACATTGCAGGCAGCAGTATTGCATCAGAAACTCCCATATCTATCAGACTGGAATCGCCAACGGTGGAATGCTGCCCAAGAATACGATACACAATTAGCACGAATAATATCCAGCGGGATTATCCCGATGCAAAACCACAGTGGTGAAGGACACATTTATCACCTTTATGTCATTAAAGTAGATGATTCTTGTGCCATAAACCGCCAACAACTTCAAGAAGAACTGACAGCAGTCGGAATCCAAAATGGTATTCACTATCCAATTCCCTGTCATCTCCAGCCAGCATTCACTCACTTAGGTTATCAAGCTGGTGACTTTCCCCATGCTGAAAAGTTGGCGCAGCAAATATTATCATTACCCATGTATCCTGGTTTGAATAATAGCCAAGTACAGGAAGTTGTAGCGGCGATCGCCACCAGCCTCAGATGCGAACAAAAAAAGTTGTTGTGTCTTTAACTTGAGCCAGAATGTATCCCAATTTCTCTGATAGCCGACTAATGTTTGTTTAATTTTCCTAAAATTATAGGTATTTGTATTGTTTAAAATTATGCAAATCCAAAGTCGGTTGAAAAACACAAATGCTCCACAATTATTAGGTGCAGCTATATTAATTATACTAGTGTTACTTTATGCTCCGATATTAGTGTACTGGTGGGATGGTTGGCTATACAAAAATATCAGCACAGAGCACGAATATTTTAGCCACGGTATTATTGGGCTACCTTTTGCTACTTACCTAGGCTGGACAAACCGGAAAAAGTGGCGACGCTTACCTGAGCGTCATCATCCTTTAGGTGCAATCTTTCTGATAGTGGGAAGTATTTTTTATCTAAGTGGTGTCAGTGATTGGGTTAACCTTTCTTTACCTGCTCTTTTAACAGGACTCTGCTTGTGGTTCAAAGGAATTCCTGGCTACCAATTGCAAGCATTCCCTTTACTTTTGGTATTTTTGGCAACTCCAACAGCAGTCCCCTACCTAATTGCGCCCTATACATTACCCCTCCAAAGCTTTATTGCGGGCACTGTAGCCTTTATATTAAGTCAGTTTGGGATGGCAGTGATTGTTGATGGGGTAAATCTGTACGTGGGAGGGCGGATTGTGGAAGTTGCTCCCTACTGTGCGGGGCTGAAAATGATGTTTACCACTCTCTATGTAGGCTTGATTCTACTTTATTGGACAGGTGCTTTGTCTTCGCGTCGTAAAACCATTTGGTTTTTAAGTCTTTCAGTTGTGATGAGCATAACTGCTAATATTATTCGCAACACTCTATTGACCTTCTTTCACGGCACAGGTCAAGAAGGGGCTTTTGATTGCCTTCACGCAGGCTGGGGTGGTGATTTATACTCATCTATCATGCTGCTCTCATTAGTACCGATTCTAAATTGGATTGATAAGTATTTCTCAGAAGTTCCAGAGATTCCGCCGAACGTTGAAAATTAAAGAATCAGCTTTGTTGGTAGCTGTCTCTACTTATTTCTTCATTCTGAATTCTGACAACTTAGTTCTTCTTTGGTAAAATTTTGCCTAAGTACTGGATACTTCAGCGATGATTTACTTTTCCAAGTTTTTCAAGGACAGTCAGCTTTATCAGGTAGTGGCACTTTTGTTACTGCTACTACTGTTGGCGATGGGAGCAGTTCCAGGGTACTTGAGAGGACATTGGCAATGGCAGGAGCCACCAGCTGTCATCAACTTAAAGAATTTGAAACAGATTCGCCACACGGGTTTGACGCTTCCTGGATGGCAAACAACCGCACAACAGGAAGAAGCGATTGGCGGATACAAATGGTCGTACCAAGAAATTCAGAAAAAAGGCTCCCCAATGAAGGCGATCCTCTTGTTACTGCCGCAAAACGGTCCGAAAGATCAACCCCAAGTGGAATGGACGGAAATTCAGAGTTGGGGTCAGTGGGATGTATCTCAATCTCGTTCTACTGAATTTACTGTTAAACAGGCACAAGCATCCTCTAATAGTGAAGTAAAGGTAGAAGCCTCATTCTTTCGTGCCACAACAAAACAGAAAACCTTTGCTGTTTTGCAATGGTATGCTTGGCAAAATGGTGGTAATACATCTCCGATACCTTGGTTCATCGCCGATCAAGTGGCAAAGTGGCAGAAGAAACGCGCTCCTTGGGTTGCGGTGACAATTCTCATTCCCATGGAACCTTTTGGACAGGTAGAAACAACTTGGCAGGATGCTCAGTCTTTTGGGAAAACAGTGCAGTTGGCATTAATGTCAACTGTTTTGTAGAAAACTATGGGTATGCTTTTTCGATTTGGCATTTTGTTCGTTAAAATTATCGTTCGTCCTTAGTCCTTTGTAACAAATGATCAAGGACAGTCCGCACAAATTAGTTTGGAGATGATTTGTACTTTTAGGATCTTTGTACAGTACAATAACCAGGACTTACGCACTCTCATGCCCGAAACCTAGATCTGAACTAGCCCACGCCAG
>CAZZVG010000265.1:0-7359 GCA_964657295.1 Iningainema sp.
GACGTGTTTTTAATTACACTTGGATGAGGGAGAGTCGGCAGAATTTCTACCTTGATGACCTCAATATTGTTGGCATCCATGTGGTCTAATGAGTTACGCGATCATAAACATCTTACATCCTGGAAGTGCTGTTACAGGAAGCTTTTATATGATTATACCGCTTCCGTAGATATACTCAGTACGTCTTGACTTGAAGAAGCGACAAAATACACATGCAGCGCAATTAAAGATCGCATACTATTGGCGTGAGTGTCTGAGATCGTTAATGGAGGAAAGGGGGATTAATTGAAGTTGTTCACCTATTTCCGGCAGGGAGCGACCACACTGTACTACCTTATGGGGTTATACAGTCCATCATCACTCCAGCGCCAGCCAAGGGAACTGGGATCGCGATTGCGACTCCACGACTCAAACTCTGATGCACTCTTGTTTTCTCGCTCTCTTGTCAGGGTTGCTGCATCAATGCCCAATCTTGAGGCCAAATTCTCTTGGGTGTAGGACTGGATTTCTACCTGTCTTGGATAGAATTGATTAGATGATGGTGAAAATTGTCTTCTGCCTGTATTTCTGTTGTCAAGCCTCAGCTGCCCAAGTGCATTGGTAAGTTGGTCAAGCCTCAAGGCGATCGCTTCTAGTTTTGTTTCTAAGTTACTCAGCCGTTCTGAAAGTTGCTGCCGTCCGGTAGATTCTATACAAAGTTCTATACTCAGAGCGAGATGCTCCAATACGGTTTCGATTTGGTGTAGACGATCTTCTATACCGTTGACTGTAGCCGTTGCATCAGTTGCCCTCTTTTCTTCCAGTGCCTCTAGGCGGGTGATGATGTCGTGCATCACATTCATCACATCTGGTGAACTAAAGTCAAGACTTTCTGTCTGCCCCAGGATGAGATGTAACCCCTGGATCACCAAATCTGTTGCTGAAGTGTTCCTTTCTTTTGCCTGATCTCTGAGCGAGTCAACCAAAGACTTGGGAAGTTTAAAATTTACGGATTCCCGTTCAGTAGCCATTAAAACACCCGCCAAAATGCAACGCACGTCTAGAAGGTAGCTTACCGCGCTACGACACTCAATGGCTCCAAAATACACAAGAGCGCAAGGGCGATGCTGCATTCTCAACAAGCTTTATTATTGACAAATATCCTCTCCACAATGCCCTGTAAGCCCTTTATTTTTCCGTGGGCATCCAATCTATCATCTTTGACCTTAAAGCCGATATAGCGTATCCTGGCTCTTGTAAGCTGGACGCTGCCTTAATCTATTGGTGCGCGAGCGCGTTCTTAAATCCCTCATCATTAATGTCTTTGGCAGAATTGTTCAGATTTCATGAACTCCTAAAATTTCTTACTCTTTGGATAATTATAAAGGCTAACTTCGTCTGGTTCTTTATCATTGACCCCCTTCATCTTAAGCATTGCTCTACCACTGGAGACTGCCTCACCATTCTCACCAGTTTTAGCAATACAATCGACCCTTGGAGCATTGTCAATTAACTTTGAAAAGCCTTGTAGCTTGGTAGAAATACTTGTCTGATTATCGCTATGCGCTGTCAGGCAAACGGTGTAACCCCACTTACGAATATTAGTTAATGACTGCTTTAAGAAATTTGCCCACAAATCAGGATTAACACCATGTACCTCATAAGTGTTACTTTCCATTAAAAAAACAGCTACTTTACCCTCTTGAACACTCTTATCTTTGATGTAGTCTAAGTAATCATCCTCGTCTATTTTGAAATTTCTAGCCTGTTGCTGGCGCTCTCTAATAGTTTTTGGAAATGCTGAAAAGAAACTATTAATTTCATCGGCATCTGCTAGGATTTGAACACCAGACCAAACAGCAGGGTTTGTCTCTGGATTGATGATTACAATGTGCCACCCATCATCTTTTAATAACTTAATCATTAACCGCTCAAGAGTGGACTTCCCACTTCCCTGCTCACCTGAAAGCACTCTAAAGGGAAGTTTGAAAAGCTTATAAATCCACTGGTATTTTTCTTCTAATTCAAATCGAGTTGATTTGAAAGTAGAGGAAGTAGAATCTTTATCACCTAAAATCTTCTCACGCTCTTTATCAGCCTTAGCTTTATCTCTCAATGCTTCAGCTGTAACCTTACCCATATTAGCTAAATGCATTTGATGCTGGGTTTGAGCTAATTCATTGTTTACCCTCGCGTTTATTTGCTCAGTATAAACTTCATTAGCCGACTTATTCATACCCAAAACTTCTTCATGTGCACGGTGATGTAAATCTAATTCTTGCGCTGTTTTATTATTGCTAATTGTATCATCAATCAACATTTGATTGGCTGTCATTGTTCGGCGAGTATTAGCATCGAGTAAAATATTTTTAGCTAATTCATTACGCATTGATTGAGTAATACTCAAAGCATTACCCAAGCAAAAATACCCAGACCAAATCAAAACGACTCCAGCACATCCAATGTTGATTAAATTAGCATCTTTGGCTGAAACTATTTCTAGTAACGTTACCTTCTCGTGAAATTCAGTATTGAGAGACTTCTCGTTCTCTACAACTGAACTTAACCCAATCCTCCGTTTCGACTTCTGACAATAATGATGGTATTGAGGCTCATAAACAACTGGTGGATTAAAACAAAACACTGTTTGAGAATATTTAAATTTATTTCTATCCCACAATGGCACAATCATTGATATGCCTAAAAGACTCGTAGTTAATCCACCTAGAATATAAGGTCTGATTTGCTGATTAATTGTCTGACTTATATTCATAACCTTCTGATAAGCAAGCCCCAAATAAAAACGATAATTGCAGCAATACCTAGTCCTAATATTTCGGGAGGTATACCAAGATGTTCTTTCTGCATTACCTCATAGTTCTTTATCTCGTTATAAACTTCATTAATTTGAATGTATGTCTGTTTGATTTCTGCCTCTACAGCCTTTACGCTTATATAAGCTACAGTCAATCCAAATAGAGTTTTTACTATCGTTACTATAGGTCTACTCATAAATCTTAATTGCCATCCATTGTCATCTTTGGCAACATTAAAGTCACCAAAACTTTCTAAAGTGGGAAGCATTGAAATTGCGAAGCACACTAAATGAATAATCATTAAATCGAAAGTAAATCTCAGTAGTATAAATGCCATGACTGAAGATGTGGCTTGGCAAGCAAAGTAAAACATCCAGTTAGACAGAGATTTTCTGCCCTCAATAATCTCGTCTATTTCTTGTAAATCTTTTAACGCATTCTCCTTAAAAACGACTAGTAAGTCTTCAGGTCTATTGGTACTACCCGACTCGGCTTCATTGTCTTGATTGTCAAAATCAAAGGTTTCAGATGGCATAATTTCTACCTATTAAGTGCCTTGGTATTAAGAGTTGTACCAAGGCATAGTCAGAAAGTTAGAATCCTAGTACTGCTCTAAATCTGCTGATAGTACTCATCACAGGATTGCTAGGTTTTGCATAGTTCTTTTGTGGTATTAAGTCCGGTCTAGCATCGTCGCCATAGTCCAAATAATGCTTACCAACTTCAACTGTGTAAGAACGGTTAGCGTCCATTTGCTTGAGTTGAGGCTGTGCGGATATCTGCAAAAGCTTGGCATTGCCATCCACCTGCTGTACGTACTGGTCAATATATGCCTTTAGGCGAATATAATTCATCGCATAATTGTGCCGAGTATCCTCAGATTTAAAAGCATTCAGAAACTGGATCTGCTGCTCTTTTTGGTCATCCGCGTATCTTTGAGTGGTTAGTTGAACTTTAGCCTTAGAACGGTCAATACGTTGTAAATTTTTAGCACCAGTGTCAATCAGTTCTGCAATCGATTCGTTATATTCTCCCGTTGCTTCCATGACTGTCTTGAATGCTTCTTTAACTCTAGGCATAAATTCAAGAGCTAATTCTCCATCACTCGCAGCTTGACCAATGCTTTTAAGTAATGCTTCGTCCCCCATAATTGCTTTTTTGAAATCATCTAGGCTAAACCCAAAGTGAGTTTTAAAACGCCTAGTGATTCTACCTCCAGATGCATACCTACCAATCTTTTTAGTAGTGATATGGTCTTTGAGGGAACCTGCTGTAGTAGTGGGCTTTTTGAATTTTGGCATTGTTCTAGTTAAAATTTTGAGGATTGTAGTATTGCTGAAAGTGTGGTGTATCTCTAGGACGATGAGAAATTACTGTCATCTGTTGATAACACCACATCAAAGCAAAAATAGATGTGCCTAAAGATAACCAGCGAATTAATCGATGACTTACGTGAAGATTGTATTGATTTGTTATCGATTTACTCAATTGCAAATCTCTTGAGAGATTGTAATATTGAGCTTTTAAGGTCTTGCTGAGCAGCGACTAACGCTTCATTGAATTTCTGAGACTGGTTATTAAAATGAGTGGCAGTTTCTTGATTTGATAATTGAATCTTTTGAGCAAGTCTAAATATCATCCCATCAATTTTTTGCTGATTATGTTGTTTGATCTGTTCGATATATGCTGTAATCGCCTGTTCTATTTGGTTGATCAACTCTTCAGTAGAGCTAACAACTGAATCAATTGTGTCAGCAATTGCATCAATGTCAGTTGTTGCTAACTGAATACCCATTTCAGAAGCTTTTAAGGACACTATCTGATGCTTTTGTTCATCTGTCACCTGTATCAGTGCATTTGTGATGTTCTCTGTGTCGCAATCGCCTTCAGTAAAAAGAGTGCGATTGCCATCTTCATCCATTTGAGACAAAACCGATTCTGGCTCCACTAAAGCGCTTGGCTGATATTTCCTGATTAAAGCATCCAAGCAAATATGCTGCAATTCCTCAGTAAGCTGATTGTCATAGTCAGCAACTAAGTTAGCAATCACCTCTTTAATTTCTGAGAGAGAAGCTGTAACCTCTCTTCTTTTCAAAGCAGCCTGCAATCTTTTAGCAAAGCTGGTGAATTCAGAATTAGATAATTCTTTTGGCATTATTTACCTCCATAGATTAAGGCAAAGAAAACTACGTCGTAAATCTGCTTCTGTTCATAAAGTTGAGTCGCCTTAAAATTCAAACCAGCACGATAGAAAGCGCGGTATATACGCCATTCCTCAATATCTGGGACAAAAACTCTGAT
The DNA here is from genome assembly GCA_964657295.1 of Iningainema sp. Classification (GTDB taxonomy): domain Bacteria; phylum Cyanobacteriota; class Cyanobacteriia; order Cyanobacteriales; family Nostocaceae; genus Rhizonema. The sequence continues at coordinate 5,097 of CAZZVG010000265.1, forward strand.
CGCTTTCTCGACTTCTAGCCCCAACCATTCATGTTTACTGCGGTATTTGTTCTGAAAGTCTTTAAGGATGTCCAAAACTGACTTATCTAAAGTCTTTCTGGGACATTTCTGCTTAAATCGGGCAAACAGTTTAAGGTTATTAGTGTTCAGTGGTAAGTCAGTTTGCAGAAATTCTGCTCTATACCTTGACCACTGAAGAAAGGTAACTTGCTTGCCCAAGTAAGACGCGAATGTATTTCGATAGTCATCTACGGACTTTGCTGGCTGCACTCTAGGCATAGGCTCTTGCACTTTTTTGCACTGCTGCACTCTTAATATAGCATCTTCTAGTAATCCATGTAGAATACTAGAAGATTCTTGACCTCATTGAAGAGCAAAGCCTTAATGGGAGGTTACCTTCATGGATGTCACAAGTAGTCCACAAAGAGCGCAAAATATGAACAACCACCTAACAGACTATGAAACAATGCCCGAAACCAACGCACCAGATATGGTCAAAATTAATTTCTCAGTTCCTCAGCCACTATATGAAGAAGCGATCACGCTAGCGGAAGCAGAGGGATGGAGACCGGCAGAGCTATTCCGCATTTTTTGGGAAAAAGGTTTTGCTGCACACGCTGAAGGTAGTAACAAGCGACTAGTTAACAAAAAGTTACGTGGAGAGAATGAGTAATACCCCCATCACCACCATCTTTTACTTAGAGAGATATTGAACGCTTATCTTCACCAAAAAGCGTCACCCAAAGGAATAGCTACTAACTAAACTTACGATTCACATCGCTTTCACCTAGCATCACTGCTAGGTTTTTCATGTCTAAACTTATACTTAATTTCTACATATAACCGCGAGATGTCACAGAGTGCAGCACGAACGCCAATCTTTACTCCAGCAGCACTAAAATTTTTTACTGTTTAACACTCTAATGCAGTGCCAATGGCATAATCATCTAATAATACAATCATAATCTCGTCATTTCAGCCGTTGCACCCCTTCAAAAAAGAGTGCAAAAAGTTCTGCACAAAGGCTGTTATGAAGGTATAAAACTTGCAACCGCTTGCCAAATCAATGTCACGTCTTTACTGCACTGACATGATGCAAAAATTGGGGGTTGTGAACCCCTGAAAAATCCCGTGTATGACACTAGTTGGCTACGAAACAAAACTAACCTACCTTAAGGTCAAAGCTTTCAATCTGAAACCCTTCAGCAATTTTTTTCATTTCCTTAATTAATTTGGGGACAACCACAATCACTGCTTTTGGAGTTGAGAATATGGATTCTGTACCTACTTCAGCCCTTACAAAGAATTCTTCACTATTGCAAAGTTTAAGTATGCTTTTACCAGATTCTAATTCATCTATATTGTCTGAATCCCAACACTTAAAAATTAAACCTTCGTTTTGACCTATAGCTAGAAGTACCGTTTTGTCAATTTTTTTAATGAATTGGTCAAGGTTAACATCGTCTTGTTTTAAAGCTTTCTCAATCTGTTTGAAAGTCCAGCTTTGGCGTAAGCGATACAGCACTCGAAGGAGTAACAACTGGTTCCATTCGTAAAGAATCGCGGGCTGTCTATGAGGTAACACTATTCCAACTTCTTCCCACGTCAGCAACTGCGATCTGGTAAATCCAGAAAGCTTCTGCGCTTCCGCCTGACTAAATAATTTTGATTTTTGTATCTTAGTTAAACGCTCTCTATTACTCATGGTTCCCGTTCCCGTGTCCCAGCCTTGCCCATACTACAACCAGCAAGCAATGTAAACAAATTTATTGTAGCCGATTTGTAAATAACTACAAATGCATTATAGTTGAATCGTAACAACTAAAACTGGAGGCTTCCCAAACTCATGATTCCAAAACAACAGATCAAATGGTCTTTTCAATCCCTTAAAGAAAAAGCCGCCAGTTAAGGCAGTTAGTAGCTGCCACTTGGCGGCATTTTTAGAAAACATTTACCGCGAGTTGGTAGCTCGCTACTTCAATGATTCCAAAAACTTTGACTTTTGGCGACCATGCTGGTGTCGCCTATGACTCAATTATCGCAAATTTTGTCGCTGTTAGCAATTCCCAGATTGCAAAAAACTTGAATCTGGCTATGGGAGGTGCGGCATGGTAAGCACCTCTACTCAAGCAAAGCACCACCTCGACAGACACCACAAAAAAGAGCTATTCGAGAAACGCGGGTTAAACTCCGATTGGGTTGAAGTAAATTGCCAGTCCGTCAGTGTACTTGAGGCATCGGAATTATTAGGCTATAAAGCCCC
>CAZZVG010000266.1:0-7347 GCA_964657295.1 Iningainema sp.
CAAGCACGTCCTTATCTTTTGAGTGCCATTAGTAAACAAAAGTTTAATTTGCGAACTATGGCAGCACTGATGCTGAGTTTTACTCCTCAGCCGTTAGCCAGTCAGTTGATGAATGCCTCAAAATGAGAAATTTAAGAGAATAATATATTGTTGCAGGTTGCCAATAAAGGATAGACGCTTGAAGTTGACATTATTGAGTTAACATGGGTTTGTCAGTGCAATCAATATAGCTAAATTACAGGTATGCGCTACCATTAATCAAAATTTATACCGCTGTCAGAGTGTTGATCATGAATTTCTAGCAGGAGCGTTAAAATAACGGCTGTTAAGCAAAAACTGTAAATTATTTTAGAAGGAAGGTAATGTGTGAAACTTTGTATTGTCACCCATCAAGTTAAAAAAGGAGATGGGCAGGGGAGGGTGAACTATGAAGTTGCCAAGGAAGCACTTCGTCGAGGTCATCATCTCACACTGTTAGCCAGTGAAATAGCGACAGACTTGCAGCAGAGTAGCGAAGTAGATTGGATTTCTATTTCTGTGAAAGGGTGGGCTACTGAATTTATTCGTAATTTCATATTTGCTCAAAAAAGTGCAGCTTGGTTGCGTCAGCATCGCTCGGAAGTTGATTTGGTAAAAGTCAACGGAGCAATTACCGATGCCAATGCTGATGTCAATGCCGTACATTTTGTCCACAATTCTTGGCTGCGATCTCGTGCACATGTTTCCCGCATCCGTCGAGATTTTTATGGTTTTTACCAGTGGTTGTATACATCATGGAATGCTAATAGGGAAAAACAAGCTTTTAAAAGAGCGAAAGTTGTGGTGGCAGTATCTGAGAAAGTAGCCCAAGAATTGGTAGACATGGGCGTGCCGCGTTCTCAAATTCGCGTGATTTTAAATGGTGTTGACTTGCAAGAATTTGCGCCAGGAAAGCTGGAGCGGCAAAAATTTGCTCTACCAGAAAATGTCACCCTAGCACTATTTGCAGGGGATATCCGCACACCAAGGAAAAATTTAGATACCGTGCTTCATGCCTTAGTAAAAGTGCCCGATTTACATCTGGCAGTTTTAGGTAATACTCAGGGTAGCCCTTTCCCCCAGTTAGCAGCGTCACTAGGGCTAACTAACCGAGTGCATTTTCTGGGATATCGACGTGATATCGCCCAAATTATGCAGGCAGTGGATTTATTTGTGTTTCCATCTCGTTATGAAGCTTGTACTCTGGTACTGCTAGAAGCCCTTGCTTCAGGACTTCCTGTGGTTACTTCAACGACAACAGGGGGTGCAGAATTGGTAACACCAGAATGTGGAGTAGTATTACCCAACTCAGACGACACGGATGCTTTGGCAGCAGCACTATTGTCTTTGGTAAGCGATCACACGCACAGAGAGCAGATGGGTAAAGCGGCTCGCTCTGTAGCAGAACAATATAGCTGGGCTACTATGGCACAAACTTATGTGGAGCTATTCGAGGAGTTAGAAAACTCGGTTAAACATTCTACGCCCTCCCGATTCGTGACTCTGCCTGAAGAATCTGCAACAGCAAACTAATCTAGTTGACTAAATTTATTTTTAAACCCAAGCATCACAAATGAAAACAACTGTTATCATACCCACTTATTGCCGTCCCCAAGACTTAGCACGTTGCTTGTCGGCGCTGCAACAGCAAACTCGGCAAACCGATCAAGTCGTGGTGGTAGTACGTGATACGGATGCCCAAACTTGGAAATTTCTGGAGGACAACAAGGAAAGCTACACAAAATTGCAAACCGTGACGGTAAAGATACCGGGTGTCATAGCAGCAATGAATGCAGGTCTTGATGCAGCCAATGGGGATATTATTGCATTTACTGATGACGATGCGGCACCATTACCTGATTGGCTGCAACGCATTGAAGCATACTTTCTCGCTGATAATGGCATTGGCGCAGTCGGTGGGCGCGATTGGGTGTATCAAGGCAATCAACTGCTAGATGGAGCAAAGCAAGTGGTAGGGCGGTTGCAATGGTTTGGGCGAGCGATCGGCAATCATCATTTAGGAGTAGGGGAACCCCGCGAGGTAGATGTACTCAAGGGAGTAAACGTGAGTTATCGTCGGATAGCAATTGCCGGATTGCGTTTTGATGAACGGATGCGCGGCACCGGAGCGCAGGTGCATTTTGAACTGGCGTTCTGTCTAGCTTTGAAACGTGCAGGTTGGAAGCTCATCTACGATCCGGCTGTGGCGGTGAATCACTACCCCGCACAACGTTTTGACGAGGATCAGCGAAACAAATTTAATGATCTTGCGTTGATTAATGCAATACACAATGAAACTCTAGCTTTGCTAGAACATATGCAGCCAGTACAACGGTTTGTATTTGCAGTCTGGTCAATGTTCATTGGAACACGAGATGCATTAGGTTTTGTGCAGTTATTAAGGTTGTTTCCCCGCGAAGGAACTTTAGCTGTGGCAAAGTGGTTTGCCTCGATCCGTGGAAGATGGCAGGGCTTTTGTACATGGCAGCGATCGCACCCAAAAATTATTCCGCAAACCTCGATTACACTAGGAGACGTTGAGTGACTTACAGAGAAAACCTTTCACCAGATTTTCCGAATCAAAACGTCTCGCCGCAACAACAGCAATCATTGGCTTGGCTGGCAATTGGCGGGCTAATAGTTCTCACTGTCGGGGGCATTTTCGGTGGTGCTGGTGGTTTACTGCGTCAAGTATTTCCGGTAGCGAGTTTTCTTGTGGGAATTTTCCTTTATGCGCGATATCCCATACTATATATTGGCTACACATGGTGGATTTGGTTTCTCATCGCATTGATTCGCCGCCTCATAGATTTTAAGAGCGGTTGGGTAGAGCCGAGCCCAATACTAGTAACACCATTTTTAGTAACATTAATCACTTTTTATACATTTATTCGCCATTTACCCAAATCTTACCGCATGGGGGGCTTACCCTTTATCTTAGCTATTTTTAGCGTTATATATGGTTTTTTAATTGGATTAGTTAACTTCCCACCTATTGTCGTAGTCCGTACAATGCTGGACTGGCTTACTCCTGTCCTGTTTGGTTTTCACATATTTGTGAATTGGCGAAATTATCCAAGTATGCGCGAAAACACCAAAAAAGTTTTTGTTTGGGGTGTACTTGTAACAGGTGGATATGGTGTAGTGCAATACCTCATCGCCCCAGAGTGGGACAGATTTTGGTTAATCAAGACAAAATTGACCACCTTTGGAAACCCTGTACCATTGGGGATTCGTGTCTGGAGTACCATGCATTCTCCAGGTCCTTTTGCGGCTGTCATGATGGCAGGACTGATATTGTTGTTCAGCAGCCAAAGTTCAATGCGTATCCCAGCCTCCATCGCTGGCTACTTGTCATTCCTACTCAGTATGGCACGTGCTGCTTGGGGAGGGTGGTTAATCGGGTTAATTAGCATGCTGAGTAGTCTTAAACCTAAGCTACAGAAGCGTTTGATAGTGACGATTTTAGTGATGGTAATGGCGATAGTACCATTAATCATGATTGAGCCATTCGCCACAGTTATTAACAAGCGTTTTGAATCTTTTTCAAATATTGAAAAAGACCAAAGCTATCAGGATCGCTCAGCCAATTACAATCGCAATATTAACCTTGCCCTGACTAATGTTTTGGGCAATGGCATTGGTGGTACATGGGCTGTTGATAGCAATGGTAAGCTAGTACCAATAGTTCTTGATAGTGGCATTCTCGATACTTTATTCTCTCTGGGCTGGTTTGGAGGTATCCCGTACATTGGAGGATTATTTTTGATCCTATACAGTGTATACCAAAGTTCTGTAGCCAAAACCGATCCCTTTGCCAATGCTGCTCGTTCTATTGGTCTTGCAATCGTCTTCCAGTTAATTTTTAGTAGCTTGATGACTTCAATCCCTGGTGTAGTTTTATGGGGATTTCTTGGGTTTGCTATGGCTGCAAAGAAGTACCACCAGCATCAACAGAACTCAATAAACCCTTTTTGAAAAGTTAGACAAAGACGCTATTTTTGCCTACTTAATATAAAAATTGTACACATGTGACTCACTTCCATCTGTAAGATTCATGTATTGTGCAATTGATATTTGTGAACTTGAATTAGATAAAGGTGTGAAAATAAATGGCTTGAACTTTTTTATACTTTCAGAAGTAGCCAGTGGAAAAGGTTCTGCATCATCATTCCAACCGATGATCAGGACACCGCCATTTCGTAAACATTGGTAGCAGGCACCGTATGCTTTATCTACATCTTCCCTCTCATCTAATCCATGCCCAAATACTCCATTGCAAATAATTAAATCTAAATAATTTTCTTTGAAGTAAAGGTTTAAATTACTTGAGGAGTCAACAATATGTTTTTTTGCTCCGAAGATTTTTTTGAATGGGTTGATATCAATAGTCCAATATTCTTGCTTATGCTTAAACCATTTCTCGTAGTGCTTGGTGTAAGAACCACATCCGACAAATAGCACTTTCGTAAACTCTTCTTTTTCGATAAAATAAGGAATAATTTTTTGTTCCAATATTCGTCTGTCATTAGTAACTAAGGGAATCTCCTGGCGGAAAAGAAAATTTTTGATGACTTGAAAAGCCCTCTTATACATTTTTGGATCTCTTAAGTCTCTCAAAATTACTTTTGGATTAATTAAAAAGTTTGCTTCTGGCATAATGACCTCACTTTCTAGTTGTATGTATTGCACATGTATATATTAGGAAAGCTACCCGTGACTTTCAAGGATTTTATAATAAATTTACCTGCTCTTCATCCTTAAATACGGCGTCTAGATTGTAAGTCTCACGTTTTTATGTGTGGAATTGTAGCTACCTTACGAACATTTGCTTTTCTTAAAAATGGGCAATAGAGAAAAGCATATTTTCATGCTTGATGATGCTCGTAGTTCATCAGGGCTACTTAATGTAAAAATTAAATACATGTTTTTCACTTTCATTTATAATATTCAAATACTTCTCTAGTACTAGTTGTGAAGTTGAAACAGGTGGAAAAACATATGGCTTGAATTGACTTAAGCTTTGGCAAGTTTCTAGAGGAAAAGGTTTTGTTTCTGGTGTATCTCTCCACCCTACAACCAAGATACCTCCATCACGTAAACATTTAAAGCTACCAGCAAATCCTTGTTCAACATCTTCTCGTTCATTCCATCCGAAGCCAAAAATTCCATGACAAATAATTACGTCCAAATAATTTGCTGGGAAGTAATTTCCCACATGAGAGTAAGAGTCAACAATGTGTTTCTTGGCTCCGTAAAGTTTTTTAAATGGATTAATATCAATAGTCGAATACTCTTCTTTGTGCTTAAACCATTTCTCGTAGTGCTTGGTGTAAGAACCACATCCCGCAAACAGCACTTTAGCAAACTCTTTCTCTCGAATAAAATATGGAAGAATTTTTTGTTCAAGTACATTGCGATCAGGAGAAACAACAGGCATATCCTTGCCCAAAAATGTATATGTTATGACCTTTAAAGCTCTCATATACATTTTGGGATTTATTAAATCATTTAGAATGATTTCTCGATTGATCAAAAAGCTTGTTTTTGGCATATTAAAAAACCTAAGCTATTTGTCTTAGATGTGTGAGTATTGTATTTCCCGAAAACACTTATACGAGTACAGCTACTTATATCTCGCCACTGATTCGGAGTACCGAATGAGCGTGGCAGGCAAGGGCGCGAAATAGCTAAAATTTCACTGTACTGTACTAGAGTATTTCATGAAACATGTAACTCATTCACATACTTTATGATATGTATATAAAACTTTATATTTTTCAGATATTTGGTACTTTTGGCTCTTAAATCCAGTGAACGCAGAAGTTCCGGCGTTTCTAGACTGGTGGCGATCGCCAAATATTAACCTCGACCATCGACGCAAGCGATCCATTTTCCTTCATGAATAAAATGAGGATCGATATGATGCATACCAGCACCGTTCCAACCAGATCCAGTTGGTGAGAGTAATAAGCTTTGACTAATTTCTCGTTCTTGATAAGTTGTAGTTGTCAATTCAGTAATCTCAAATGCACGCACCTGAGTTCCATATTCAGGCTCGCAGTCTTGAGCATAGCGAATAATCTGATCATTCATCACTAAAACTCTACCCCCAGGTCTAGCAACATGTGCATTACCTTTGACAATTGGACTCTTCGAGTGTTCCAACCAAGGGCCAAGCAGTTCTTCGGCATAATACAGTCTTAGAGTATCAAAATTGCCTTGAGGATTAGTTTCTGTAAATAACCACCATTTGCCAGCGTAATAGAAAATAGATGCGTCTGAAAACTGTAACCCAGTGAGGAGATTACCCATAAAACACCATTCAGAAGGAAAATGAGACGCCTTATACAGTCGAATTGCATTTGCTTCATTACTTTCTGGAATCATGTAGTAATCATTCATCCATTCAAAAACATATGGATAGGATAAGTGAAATGGTTCAGCTAGTACAATCTGCTCATACTTCCAATCGATTCCATCCTCACTAGTTGCTAGTCCGATTTCTCCTCTATACGGCTGTTGATTTAATACTTCAAAAAACATCACCCAGGTTTGCTCAACTTTGAGCATAAAAGGATCTGCAACAAATTCGGCTCTGACATCAGTGACATCTCGACGAGTCAGGACAGGATTTTTTACGTTTTTAGGAGTCGTCAAATTAACAGGAGATTCACCCATATAAATTCCTATTGACCATCTTTGTTTATTTGTCAATGCTCCTAATGGTAGCCAATTAGCTACTTTTACAGGCAAAGTGTTAATGACTGACAGACGTAGTTCTTTTATAGTTTTTTTGATGTGATTCATTGTAATTTGCTCTCGATATGCCACTATACTTAAGTAAGTCGGTACGCTAATGAAGCTAACTAGTTAAGGTCGTCCTTTGACCAAGGTCAAAGGTAATGGTTTCAAGCTTATTTACTTTTCTTAACGTAGTTATATTTATGTTCGCTCACCTACTTAGATACTTTAACCAGGTTGACAGAGTTTATACTTAGTTCTCTATTTAGAGTTAACAATAGCCTGCGCGAGCTTGCCAGGGTAAGCATGATTTGGCTTTAACTCGCGATATACGGTTAGTGTTTCTAGATGGACGCGATTAACGCTTAGCCGTTCCAACTTTTGAGATGCCCGATTTTTCCACGATTGCAGTAACTCGGGATTATTTAGCAACTGCGCCAGTGTTGCAGCTAGAGAATGGCTATCTTTAGGTGGGACAAGGATACCCGCTTGCCCATCGTCCAATGTTTCGGGAATGCCATCTACATTTGAACCAATAATTGCACAGCCTGCTTCCCGCGCTTCTGGGATCACCAAACCAAAGGA
>CAZZVG010000267.1:0-7327 GCA_964657295.1 Iningainema sp.
ATAATTCATAATTCATAATTCCTAATGATTTCAATTCAAAATCAAATTGTGTTGATTACTGGTGCAAGCAGTGGTATCGGTGCTGCTTGTGCGAGAGTGTTCGCGGGTGCGGGTGCAAAACTGATTTTAGCTGCACGACGGTTGGAACGTTTGCAGCAACTTGTAGAAACGTTGCATGGAACGTCAGGACAAATCCATTTGTTACAACTGGATGTGCGCGATCGCTCTGCTGTAGAATCTGCCATCTCTACCCTACCCCCTTCCTGGTCTAACATCGACATTCTCATTAACAATGCTGGTCTGAGTCGCGGTTTAGACAAACTTCCTGAAGGTAATATTCAGGACTGGGAAGAAATGATTGATACCAACATCAAGGGTTTGCTCTACCTCACGCGCTATGTTACTCCCGGAATGATTAGTCGCGATCGCGGTCATGTAGTCAATCTGGGTTCCATCGCCGGACATCAAACCTATCCCGGTGGTAATGTCTATTGCGGTACCAAAGCTGCCGTGCAAGCCATTTCTGAAGGTTTGAAACAAGACTTATTGGGAACGCCTGTGCGGGTGACTTCCGTTGATCCTGGTATGGTGGAAACAGAATTTAGCGAGGTGCGCTTTCACGGCGATACAGAACGTGGTAAAAAAGTTTACCAAGGAGTAACTCCCCTCACACCAGATGATGTTGCCGATGTGATATTTTTCTGCGTCACTCGACCGCCCCACGTTAATATCAACGAAGTTGTGCTGATGCCAGTTGACCAAGCTAGCACAACCTTAGTGAATCGGCGAACATAGAATTAAAGATCAGAAGTAAATTTGGTAGAACTACATATGCAAAACACTGCCGACGCCGAAAAAACCGGGGTGACAGCACTCACAGCGATTAACATTGCAAAAGTGCTCCCAATTGTTTGGTTGGTTGCTTTTGCTGTCTTTTTTGGCATCCATGACTGGCGACAGGTAATCTACATGTGCCTGCACATCAGTTATCGTATCTGGTGGCTAGTGGAACAGTGGTTTTACGTCCAGCGGCGACAGATGTTTAATCAGCTGATAGGGGTTGGTTTGTTCGTTTTCACACTATTGTCTGCCGGGGTTTTTTACGTTCTGCCGGGATATCTTGCTTTTACCAACCCTGTTCCTTTATCAATGACTACAGCCGCTGTGGCACTGTCGCTTTACATTTTCGGTAGTCTGATAAATGCCACTGCCGATATCCAGAAGCATACTGCCAAGCAGTTCGGAGCAGGGTTAGTTCGTGACAACATCTGGCGCTTCTCCCGCAACGTCAACTACTTTGGGGATCTGCTACGGTATCTGAGTTTTAGTGTCGTCGCTGGTTCGCCTTGGGCTTATTTGGTGCCTGGATATATCTTTGTTTTCTACCTCCAACTTATGTCCCGCAAAGAACAGGCAATGTCTGCAAAATATCCTGAGTATGGGGAGTATCAGCAATCTAGCGCTCGTTTGATTCCGTTTATTTGGTGAAGGTAAAGGTTGAGCGTTAAACAACGAAATCTGTCGAAGTTGTGCTGAGTTTCGCCTTGATAGTTACGAAGAATACTTGTTAAGTAAGTCCTGTGCCATATTTCGATGTCGCTCAACTAGCGAATGAGGAGTGAGAAACTGCACATTGCCCATGAACCTACAAGCCCAGTAACAAAACTCCTTGAGCGAACGCTCCGGCAAATCCACGCTGTATTCTAAATACTGTGGTTTGCCATCCTTTGCATTTGGTTCTAAAGAAATTTCTTGCCTAGGATGGCGCTTCTCTCCTTCTTGAATAAAAGCCATTGCTTCCCCAAAAAATCGAACAATCACCTTTACAAACGGTAATTTACCTTGTCGCTCTAGCTGCTGTTCGGGGCTTGTTCCTAAATAATGTCCCCATCCTGTTTCCAGCAGTTGATGTGCTATCTGCAAACTTTTCCACTGCTTTTCTTTCCCTCGACCTGAAGCATCTATTAGCTTGAAGTAATCGCTAAATCTATCCAGTCTGGACATCACCAGATGACCAGTTTGGTAATCTTCATGGAGGAGATACCATGCAATGTCTGAATAAACAAGTTGTAGAGGATAACCTGTTATAAAGTGTGTACTATTATTGCTTTGATAAGGGTTGCGGCAACGATATATTTCAATCACTTGACCTTTGATAATTGCTGTTTCCAATTCCTTAAGTAACTCGAATAATGTGCCTCTATATTTACTTGGAGACATCATTTCTTCGGGATTTGTATAGATAATTGGGCGAGCAATATAAGTTCGTACAGGGTGAAATAGTTTCTCTCCTAGTCCCAATCCCCGTAGCCGTTTCTCTAAAACTTGATAAATTTGGCTGATTTGTGGGTCTTGTTGATACTTTGCCTGAGAAAACAGCGCATTTAAAACAACTTGTAGCTCCTCTCGGTTCAATACACCACAACCCAAGTAGTATCCCCATCGGTAAGTCTGTTGCTCAAGAATTCCGTAGCGACGTAGGGCTTTTATATCCTTGCGAATAGTGTGTTCTGAATAGAAGGGTATGCTAATGCCAACTTCTGTTGCAACGTCCTGAAGACGAGCCAAAACTTCTGGCAAGGCATTGTGATGTTTTTCAGAGTGGTCATCTGGTGAGTCAAAGTATCCTATACCAGGATATTTAACCAAGGTGGCGATTAGCAACATCAGCCGTTCAAAGGCTTGGGTGTCGGAATACGAATGTATCGTGCCTCTAGTGCTCATATAGCTGCTGTCAAATATTAGAAAGTATTCTATCTAAACAACTTAAGAGGCTTGAAAGCGATATTCTGTCTAGCTTTGGGAATTTTTTACTTTTTAGATCAAAATATCGTGATTTTTTAGAAGTTAGCATAATTCTGGGTCTAATATGTTACAAATTCTGAGAAAAGGAAATTAAACATATGCAGCAGTGCCCTGCCTGTCACCACAACCTTCCCGACCGAGAAGACCTTGTATACTGCCCGAAGTGCGTAGCACAACTGTGGTGCAAGATCAAGAGTTGTAAAGCGCCGTTGGAACTTGATGCAGTTGGCTGCGTTGTATGTGGTGCGCTAGTTGGTAAAAACGAAATCACCTCAGATGTCAAAGTTCTAACAGCCAAGGAAACTGGCAATCAAAGTACTGCCATCAATACGCTAAACTTTCTCGAAATTAACAAAGGTATTACACGTTCATTAGATGCTGCTTTCACAGATGAATTTGGGATTAGCATCGGAGGTGCGGCGCTTGCAGCAATTATTAATGGAGGGTCTCCTATTGAAAAACTTAAAAACGGTCGCGTTCAGGTACAAGATGTTTACCCAACTGAAGTACAGCAGCTTTCTTTATTCGGTACTGATTGTCAACAGACTGTTGATGTCGAAGCAGATAAACAGGCGATGATGTCAAAGAATACAGACAAAAATTCAGGTAGTTCAAAAAAATCACAAAATTCGTCTTCTCGTCCTAAACGGCCTCTAGAATTGCCTGCCCACTAAGTTCTTTCATGAGTGATTTTATCCCTAATTCTTTAGTTAATCTCAAGCAATTTTAGTACGCACTATTCAATTATTTCGGGAGCATCCCACTTTGGCAGAAATCCTAAAAGGATATAAGCAATCAAATTACAGTTGATCTGTGAATATCCCTCAGCTTTGTTACTCCCTACCAAAGTTTGGTGCTTTCAGTTCCAAGTTTTCCGAAATTTCCTGAAGTATTTCGTTAATGCGGGAAATTACCTCATTCGATGGTGCTGACTCTCCACCTAGTTCAAGTTGCACTTTAAACTTCAAGTCAATTCCCGCCGCCGCGTTTTTGATATCGGCTATTTTTTCTGCTAAGTCTTGCAGTTCATGACTTTTTAAGTAAGCCGCAGCAACTTGTGTATTACTTTGTGGTTGTGCTACTGATACATTGATTTGGTAGGTAGATGATAAATTTTCAGTTGCACTTGGCTGTATAACCGATGGTTGTTGGCTGGGTGGTGGTGTAACTGGGGTTGGTTGAGTTGTCTGTGGCAGTTGGAATTTGACTCCAGCAGATTTACTATAGTCGCAGGGCCAAACCTGAGAATCCGATGTCAACTGGAAACGGTGTGCTCGAAAAGCACCCTCAATGGCATCGCGCACGATTTTCCACGGCAGAGGTTGTCCGGTTTTTTGGATCAGGGCTTGGGCAATAGCTAAAGCTGTGGTTGTCCCATCACTCCATGCTGCGGGTAAGTTTTCGGGTAGAACGTCGTTGATGGAAAGGGATGCTGGGGGTAGTTGTAATTGAGCATCTTCAGTTAATATCCCATTGGGAATATCCTCAGCAAAGAAGCAGGCTTCCCCAGAGGTGAGGCACAGGTTTCCTTGCTTTACAGCTTCTGCAATGGCGGTATCAATGGTAGAACCTTCTACGCTGGGTATGGGTAACGGTTCTTCATAGCCTTCGCGCTTAATTTGTACTACATTTTGACCGGAGAAATATTCATATATTTGGCGCAGTGTAAGGCTATTATTGCTGGTCCACAATTGTGGAAGTTCTCCGGGTGATAGCAGTGTGGTAGAAAGCTGGCTTAAGGTAGCATATTCTGGTAATACTGCTTCTAAGCTAGAGTCTTTGAGTGCGTTATCATCAGGTCGCGATCGCCAAAAAGTTCTGAAAGTGCGGTCAGGTCGCATGACGCGCAGCACAAATGTTCCTTCTTTGCAACCGTTGAGTAATGTATCCAAAATGGACTTACTGTTGAGCATTTTGGGTAGGTTGGGACGTTGGGCAAATGCTCCTACCAAGTCATTCACGCGCCTAGATTCTTCATCCTCACGCCACAAGTCATAAGCACCACCAGGAATGAGGGCTTCTGCGGCGATCGCAGTTTCCTGAATCCGGGATTTGGGTTCTGCCTTAATTAAGTTAAATAATGGTTCGCCGCCGACGTTTATTTTGAAGGCTTGAATTTCGTTGTTGGTGCTAACAGTAACAATAATACAGTAAGCCTGCTCAACTGTTTCGGGGATTTTCTTCTTGGATTCATTCAGGTACGATTCCAGTCTTTGCTGACGACTGCCATCAACTTCCTGGTTTTTAAGTAGTTCTTTGACTTCTTCCCAACCGAGGTAATCTCGGATACTAGAACGGGCAGCGTCTAAACCATAGCGTTCAGCAACCGCTAAAACGATTGCGTTACGATTTTTAGCGCGGGGACTGTTTGGATTGGTTTCGTTGATAAACTTAGCAGCATAGGCGCTGGGATTGCCAGAAGTGGAGGCGGCTTGGGGGTCGAGTACGGCATAGTGGAACTCTCCGTCATCTTCGATGTCTTTTGGGTATCTTGGCAAGTTATGGACTTTTGCGCCAGCAGCCGAAGCACCTGCAATCAAACTTTTAAGCCTGCGAATTTCATCTAGTAGTTTGGTTTCGACCACATCATCTGAAATGCGATTTTTGCAGGCATCATCGTGCATTTGTTTGAGGTTTGGTTTTGACCCCAAACGCCAAGATTTCGGTAGTCCTTTTTGTCCGGATGTGGGGTCTGGATCTTGCAGTGCTTCTTCATCTAAAAACCAGGACACTTCTACCCACCGTCGCAGTGCTTTTTCTAATTCAATTTTGTCGGCGTAAGTGTGTCCTAATAGCAGCATTAAGTCTCGTGTTAGTGCTTTTTGACCAATGGGTTGGGAATGTAAGAATGTGGCAAATACTGCTTGCTCAATTTCGCGATGTTTAATACCAACAGTTTCTAATTGAATTTGTCGCGCTTTGGCTAATTCTCCCTCAATAATGTTGTTCCAATCTTGACGTTTGCCTTCGTATTCTTCTGTAGTTGCGATGTTTGTTAGTTCTCGTGCGGCTTCTGATAGTGAAGCTTTATTGGGGTCGCCGATAAAGACATTTGCCCCAATTAGAGGGGATTTATCCCATTTTTCTGCATCTCGCGAAGCTAGTGTAAATGTTCTTAATACACCACGAGTACGCTGGAATCCATTGAGTTGCGTCCATTTAGTATAAAATATTTCAGTTAAATCCGGGTGAAAAGGATAACTTTGAATAAATCGTTGTTCTGCTAAAATTTTTTCTTTATTGGTTTGTTCGTCCAGGTTAGCAATACCTTTAAGGGCGGCGACTACTTGGGGGGAGAATTGATTACGGTCACGGATAGAATCTGGTGTAAATAACCGTCTCCTTAAAACTTCGGCGACATCATCTTTACCCACAGGTTGCACTCGTTCTTCCTGTTGGCGTTGGAAAATTGCGGCAATATCTTGGGTTAATTCCCGACCAAAGGTATCGTTTTTACTGGGGTCTGATGCTAATAACGATGCCACAATGGCACAGCGGTCTACTTTGGTTACGGCTTGGGTGAGGTATTGGAAGAAATTAATCAGCTTAGTCCGCCATTTTTCGTCAAGTCCGACCTTTCCGTGGGCGTATATCAGCACTTCATCGAGTAAAATCAGCGTGGAGAGTCCCTGTTGTTGGGGGATTTTTAGCAAATCAACAAGCAAATTCTCTGCAGGGGCGCTTTCTCGTTCTGCATCTTCCCCTTGGGCATTTAATAATTTTAAACCATCTGCACCAGCCAGTTGAAACGCCAGCACACTCCAAGGATTTTTCAGCCAGCGTAACTCACTATTAGGGCTGCGGACTTCCATCCCCTTTTCCACATCTAGCTTATCGAAAGTCAGGGCAGCGACTCGCGCTTGGGGTGGGGTAATACCGATGTGGCTGGTAAATTCTTCAACTGCAGGGAGGTTGGGGAGGTTGGTGGGGTCGTTGACTAAGTGAAACAGGGTAATTAATGTGTGTGTTTTGCCACCACCGTAGGTTAATTCTAACTGCCGGATGGCTTTTTCACTTTGTCCGGCAAGACGTAAAAGCACATCTTTAGCTAACTCCCGTAGGGCAAAGGTTGGGTAGGTGAGGGCAAAAAATTCTGTTGGGTGTTGATAAATCGGTTTGGCTTTGCCCATGATTACGTCGTACAGGTCAGCCGCAAAAATCGCTAGCGAAAGTTCTCCCGACTTGAGATCATCGCGTAGTTGTACGATTTGATGCCACGGTTTCCAGGTACTCATAGGCGTGGGGGATTTTGTTGTTTAGGGTAGATGGGAGAGGGAAGGGCAATATTGAATTAGTACTAGCTTATACCACAATACGGTTCAGTAGTTGTTGACCGACCGATAACCTATGTAGAGACGCGAAATTTGAGCCAGCGCTGCAGGCGGGTTTCCCGCCGTAGGCGACTGGCGTCGCGTCTCTACACAACCTAAAATTCCTACCGATCACCTTTAACTGAAGCCACCCAAGGAGGGCGATCGCGGGAAGTTGTGAGATGATGTTTTCTAGCCAGTCGTTTGTCAAT
>CAZZVG010000268.1:0-7321 GCA_964657295.1 Iningainema sp.
GGGAGCAAGCTTCCTACTTTTGTCAACCTGAAGTGCCATACGCCAAAGTCATGATGGGGGTATCAACAAAGCACGTTCAGACGAGGAGTTGAAAACACTTTATGAAGTTTTCACTAGAGAAATTAATTGTTCCCATCTTGGTTGCGCTTATTAGTGCAGCTGGCACTTTAGAAGCTGCCCTGATTGCTCAAAACCAAAAGATTTCTCCGGAAGTAAAGCCTTCTGCTAACCCTACTTCGACAATTTCAAATCATCTCACAGACTCAGAGTGCAATCAAGCTGTTAACACTAAAATCTGCGTCGCTCATGTTACTGTACAGATTAATAGCGACGAACCCAAGCAAATAAAAAATAGCGAACGTATTCCTCTAAAGGCTGGAGATAGGCTGAGATTAGTGAACCTATATTATTGTATTCTGCCTGAAGCAGCAGTCAATAAGGTGGAAGTTAAAGCCTATTTGTTCAAGAATGGAGTTGAGAGTTACAAAGATGGTATTTTAAATCCCAGTCGTTTCTCTATTAATACTGGTTGTCACAATGTTGGTAATTTTAACAAAATCTGGAAGGTAGAACCAGGAGAGCATCAAGTCAACATACCCATCATTAAATATGATGGTAGCAATAGAATAGTGGATAAGAGTTTCTACTTGAACTTGGATGTGGGACAATAAGATTCCCGACTTCTTAGAGAAGTCGGGAATCTTAGCCCCTTAGCGAATTCTGAGAAAGCCAGCTTTTTCAATAAGTTCTTGACGAGGAGGGGTTAGCAGTATGTTAGCGTATGCTTCACCTGCTTGTTGGTCACTTCCACCATTCTCTTTAACAATTACGAATAAGGGGCGAGTCAGTCGGTAGTTACCAGTTGAAAAGGTTGGCAAGTTAGATTTACTGCGAGCTGCATCTGTACACTGAGCGGCAAATGTAGATAGCTCTTGGTATGGCAGGCGTAATTTGTTTAGTTGATTGCTCACTGGTAAGGTCTTGATTGTACATTGAGAACCCAGGTACGAAGTTGAGGCAAGGTAAATACCGCCTGCATCGCTTGCTACCTTTTTCACTCCTTCGGTAATGGTGGAAACAACCTGAATGTCTTGACGAATAGGCTGCCCTTCTAAAACGTCGTCTTTAATGAAGTTGAAGGTGTTGGAATGTTTACGGGCATAAAGTGTGATTTTTAAATCAGTGCCGCCTACTTGTTTCCAATTAGTAATTTTACCTACTAATATCTGCTTGAGTTGCGTTATTGATAACCCGGAAATAGGTAAATCACGGTGAACTGCGATCGCAATGCCATCAAGTGCTACGGGAATATTTTCAATCTCAAACCCTTTAAGCCTAGCCTCTTGATATTCTTCTTTTTTAATCCGCCGAGAGGAAACAGCAAAATCAATTTGATTGTTCAGCAACATTTTGATACCCATGTCTGAACCCGACTCTCCATCAGGAGGATGGACAAAATGCAACTGAAATTCAGGACACTCGGATTTAATATTCAAATCTACCTGTGGAAAGATTTGTAGCCAAGTGGCACTGCTCCCATATCTAAAACTCCCCTTTGGAACATTTTGCATCAGACACATCAATGGAGTACTGTTAGTCAACCACTGGTATACCCAGACTCCTGGTTCTATCAAAATCACGGTTACAGTTAGTACACCAATTGCAATTCGCCAAAAGGAGCTTCCTAAAATTACTACTTGAGATAGTTGTGTTCGAGATGGCATTAATGCACGCGATTAATTGAACGTATCAGCAATGAGAAATTCGGTACGCTAGCTTGCTCGTTAAATATAAATAGCTCGATAAGAGTGTAAATAGCAAGTGGTACAGCGGCAATCCACCGATAAGATTGATATTGCGATCGCCATCCTTATGCTTGCTTGAGTTAGGTATTTATCTTTACAGTATTATAAGCGCAGTCAGTTGACGGCGCAATACTCATGCAGGCGATTACCTACGGAAAACCTTGTTTAGGGGTCTAACCCCCTATTCGCCTTAGAGAAGTCGGGGATCTGTGTCTTCAATCGGCAAGGTGAGGGTGAACGCTGTTTGACCAGAAGATGTTGAGTCAAGGATAAGATCACCACCATGTGCCCGAGCAATTTCACGAGCAAGGCTGAGTCCGAGTCCGAGTCCTTCTACTTTAGGGGTTCGCGCCGGATCACCACGATGGAAGCGGTCAAAAATGCGTGTGCGATCGCCTACTAAAATGTCATTTGAAGCATTGGCAATCGTGATGTGGAGAGTTGTGTGAGTTCGTGCGGCATGGATCTGAATCCAACCGTCGGCAAGATTGTATTTGATGGCATTACTGAACAAGTTTTGCAGAACTTGAATCAGGAGATCGCGATCGCCTTGTACCTTAAGCTGATCTACGATGTTGGTGTGCACAGCCAAGTGAGGAGCTAGCAGTTCCACATCCTCTACCATCTCCATCAGTAACTCAGACATATCCACTTTAACTAAATACAGGCTCATTTGTCCTGCATCTGCCAGAGACAGCAGTAAAAGTTTTCGCATAATCTCACTCAGACGGCGCACCTCATCCAACAGGTTGCTTAAACGCTGTTGCACTTCCGATCCGGAGTCAACTTGTTGCAACGTTCGTTCCAGTTCACCTTGGAGAATGGTAAGTGGGGTTTTCAGTTCGTGAGCAGCGTCACCACTGAAGCGGGAGGCTTGTGTAAAACTGCGTTCTAGGCGTTCCAGCATTTGGTTAAACACCTGAATCAGTTCGACAAATTCAATATCTGTGGTACCAATCGGAATCCGCTGATCTAGCCCTTTGACAGTCACCTGTTGAATGACACCTGTTAATTGATTGATGGGACGCAAAGCACGACCAGAAACCAACCATGCCCCAAGAGCAACCAGCAGGAGAGTTCCCGGAATTGAAACCAGGAAGATATTGCGAATCGTATCCATCTCTGGAGCAATGGCTTGTAGGCTAACTGCGATCGCCACCTGAACATGGGAAAATTTAACTGCCCCAATCCGCCAGGTTTGTTTTGCCGTCCGCACAGTGACGAATTGACGTTGGAGCGGATCAATAAAAGGTGGTCGTTGGTGTGGATTTGTACTCTCAGATATTGGCGGTGGTTTTTTGGAACGAGGCGGCAGGAGAGGTGTCAACTGAAGACGCTGAACTAACAGACGATTCACTTCGAGATCGGCTTTTAGAGAGTTGGATTGATAAAATGTGTTACCGTTTGCATCCAGCACTAGCAGCGCGATGGGGATTTTCGTATTTGTTCCGAAGGCATAGGATAATGACTCTCCATAGAACCGCCATCGCTCTAGCTCGGTGCTGTACGGGGGTTCTCCAGGGGCAGACGCTTCCTGCGGGAAACTCTCCTTCTCCTGGCCCAGACGCGACGCGAACAGCGCTGGCTTCCGTCGAGGCAAGTTCGGACGGGAACGCATCAAATGATTTAACAATTCTGCATCAAGCCGACCGATCTGAGCATTGTAAATCTGGAACCAAGAGACTGCACCAAACCCTACTAATGCGCTTCCAGCCAAAGCCGAAGACAACAGGGCAATCCGGAGTCGAAATGATGGTCGTTTCATGAGCGAAGATCTGGCTTGCGAAATCGGTATCCAACCCCGCGAATGCTTTCAATGCAGCCAGCTTCATCAATGGGGTCAATTTTTTTACGAATTCGCTGGATACAAACATCCACAACGTTGGTGTTGGGGTTAAAGTCATAGCCCCAAACATGTTCTAGGATTTGGGTACGGGTGAAGACTCTTCCGGGAGAGCGCATGAGATACTCTAAGAGATTAAACTCGCGACTGGTGAGTTCTATTGCCTGTTGATCGCAGGTGACTTCTCGCGTAATCCGATCAAGCTTGAGCGAGCCAACCGAAAGTAGATTTTGGCGATCGCCCACACTCCGGCGTACTACGGCATGAATTCGAGCCGCTAACTCTTCCACAAAAAACGGTTTGGCAATGTAGTCATCAGCTCCCAAATTCAACCCAGACAGGCGATCGTCGAGTTCATTTCGAGCCGTTAACAAAATTACGGGAGTATTCCGACCTGAGAGTCGCAGTTGTTTGAGAATCGACAGTCCATCTTTTCCCGGCACCATGATGTCTAGTACGATCGCATCGTATTCGTTGTCTAATGCCCGCAGATATCCTTCATCACCATTATCGCAGTAGTCTACGACAAATCCCTGCTCCTTCAGTCCAGCCCGGACGAAGTTAGCAATTTTCGCTTCATCTTCGACAAACAGAACGTTCACAAGCATTCATTACTTTATCTATTGATCCATTCTAAATTGATTACCATTTGGTTCAAATTACAAAAGTGTAATCCAGAAGTAGGGCGAATTGTCATGTTGTATCAGTTGAATCATTAATGTAAACGAGTGGAGGCAGATAAGTAGATGGACTGACTTTAAGACAAAATTTGTGGCGATCGATTCCCCCTTAAAAGGTGTAGGAGGAATTTGCAAGGTATTGCGTCTACAGTTCACTTATGTCCGTCTATTTTAGAAAGCAGTATGAAAAACAACGATCACCAAGTAGATTGGATTCTGAGTCGAAGACAGGCACTGACTTTATTAAGGGCAGCAGGAGCTGCAATGATTATTGTATGCATACCTAGAAAGTCCAGCCTTGCACAGGCAGAGTCTAGTACAGATGCAGCAGCATCTACAGCAGATTCTACCACGTTGCCGACTTGTGTTGTGAGTCCGCAGCAGACCGAAGGACCCTATTTTGTGGACGAGAAGCTCAACCGCTCCGATATCCGCTCCGATCCGACAGACGGTTCGGTGAAAGAAGGTGTACCACTCCAATTGACGCTGCGCGTTTCTCAAGTCAGTAGTAGTGGCTGCACGCCCCTGGAAAATGCCACCGTGGATATTTGGCACTGTGACGCTCTGGGTATCTATTCCGACGTGGCAGATCCAAGTTTCAATACTGTCGGGCAAAAGTTTCTGCGTGGGTATCAAGTGACAGACGCGGATGGAACCGTCGAGTTCACAACCAACTATCCCGGTTGGTACGAAGGCCGAACCGTCCATATGCACTTTAAGGTTCGCACGGATGCGACATCAGGGCAGAGTTATGAGTTTACGTCACAGCTATACTTTGATGACTCGATCACAGATCAAGTAGACGCACAGGCACCATATGCAAGCAAAGGACAGCGTACAATAAAGAATACTGGAGACGGCATCTTCAATAATGGTGGAGACCAATTATTGCTCGCACTCACCGAAACAAGTGATGGTTACGCAGCAACATTCAATATTGGGCTTAATATGGATTCGGCTTCAGATGGGCAGAGCAGCACTCTTCTGCCGAGCGGTCAATAATTTTGTGTATCTGCGGTATGCGATCGCGGATATTGAAAATGGGGAATACCTGTTTCTGGTAATTTGGCGTAAGGTGAAAAGTGTCCAAAACAGTTATTTTCTGCAATTCTGGCATTAACCCAAGCAAATTAGAAGCATTATTTCCTGTTTTTCCTTTTTAACGAATCTAAATTCAGCATAACTTCAAGTTCCTCACGGCTCAAGGAACGCAAACTTAAGTTTTTCTGCATTTAGCACGATAGGGGCACTTAGGTTCAAAGTGCCCCCAATAAACAGGCTATTATCAAGCAGGCTTTACTGTTGAGCGTTGTTTCTCACAGTTTCCACATCCAGCTTCAAGCGTTCCGCAATCTGCTCAATGGTTAACCCCACCTCTAATAAGATTGGAATCGTCTCCAGCTTATTCTTGAGAACACCTTCCTCCACACCTTCCTGATAAACTTTACTCTTTCTCAATGATTCTAAATTCAGCATAGCTTCAAGTTCCTCTCGGCTCAAGTTAACAAACTTATCAATCACTACTGTTTTAATAAATTCTAAGACTTTGTTTAAGACTTTTCTTACGTCGAATTCAGGTCTGTTGGGAGTAACTCGTTAGACCCAATATCCGGATGTGTTTTGGGGGCTGTAGAAATTATCATCTTTATAAGACTGAGCTTCGATAAAGTAGATTGGCTCCTGAGGGTAAGCTTCGGTAGTTGACAGCAAGCCATCTAAACGAAACCCCCTCTGTTTAATTTCTTGAGCGCTGAATTTGTAGATGCTTGGGTCTTTGTCTGGTTGACCAATTAGTTCAAAGAATAATTCAGGTATTTCTTTGAATATTTCATAAAATAGTGGGTCGGCAGTCATGCGGTTCTTATGTTATAATTACGAGTAATTAGTAGCATATAATACTTTTTATGTTGTTGTTAAAATTTATAAGACTTCAATTTATTTCATGTACTATCAGGATTGAAAATTAACTCAAATATAGTTGATGCTATTCGGCAAATGAGAAAGCATCCCTATTTGAAAAAAACAAGTAAGTGAAAATTTAGATACTTCAAAAGATTAAACTTGTGGCTAGTGAGTTCTATCGCCTGTTAATTGCAGGTGACTTCTCGCATGATATGATCGAGATTAAGTTGTCCAACCAAGAACAGATTTTTGGTCTCGCCCACAATCTGGCGCACAACAACATGAATTCGAGCCGCTAGCTCCATTCTAGATTCTCCACCCTTTAGCTCAAATTACAAAACTGTAATCAGAAAGAGGGCGAACTGTAATTTTGAGTCGGTTGAATCAGAAATATCAACGTTCCATTTTAAGAGTGATGAATATTCGTCAAGCACAATTATTGCTCGTGACAGCGATTCCCGTTCTGGTTGGTACATTTGGTTTTATTTCATCTAATCAGGCAAATGCTGAAGCTTCATTCCATCAAATAGCACAGGCATCAGAACAGCCTAGCCAACCACCGAACGGACAGCGACCACCCCGGATTGATTTTGCTGCGGCTGCGACGAAGCTAGGAGTCACAGAAGCACAGTTAAAGGACGCGCTGGGAGTGCCGGCCAATCCTCCAAGTCCATCCGATACAAATCAGCGTCCTCCTAGACCTGATTTTAAGGCCGCTGCGGCGAAGTTGGGTGTATCTGAACAACAGTTGACTGACGCACTAGGGATTCCGCCTCATCCTCGAGGCGATGCCGAAGGCAACGGCTGAAGCCATATCGCTCAGAGCCTCCTGCAAACGAGTAGTTTCTCAAAGCTCGAAGTTGCTTCCTCTGACATCTTGCGCCTAAAAAGTGGAACTGTAGGGTTAACACTGCCGTCGAAGGAAGAAATTAAGCTTTTCGCCACCTTTAGGGCAGTGCCCTTCAGTATATCTGCGTGCTCTCAACGAGAAATTTTCGCTTTCAACCTACTTAATACAACGTTAGTTTCACAGGCATTTTTTATTCTTACCAATATAAAATCTTTATGCTACCAGATACCCCAACTCCTTC
>CAZZVG010000269.1:0-7302 GCA_964657295.1 Iningainema sp.
AAGAGGAAGCAATTGTTACCCTGCAACAAGCTTCAGATTTATTCCAAAAACAGCGGCAACCCGAAAAAGCTGAACAAATTCAGCAGTTATTAAGTCGGTTGACGCAAAAAAACAGAGGCTAGGAAATCATTCATCTGCCTTCTTTAGCAATGTCAAATTTTCCCTTTAACATGTGTGTAAAGATATGCTATTTTGAGTGTCTTTACACACATATTCTACAATAACTAAACTGTATTGCCTTATACTTTTGTACTTATTTGGTAAATCTTTAATCACTTTTATTTATCAACTTGAAAATAAAAAACATTTGCATCTATCCAATAGAGTCCTTATAGTGAAGCTACGTATATAGCAACACAAAAGCCTAGAAGTTTGGGGGAGGGTGCAGATTGAACATCCTAGAGTTTTCGCTAATCGTGGGTTTAGGCTCTTTTAGTGCCGGATTTTTAGGAGCGCTCACAGGATTAGGCGGTGGAGTCGTAATTGTTCCTTTCCTAACGGTGTTGTGCGGGGTGGATATTAAATACGCAATCGGTGCTTCGTTAGTATCTGTTATTGCTACGTCTAGTGGAGCCGCCTCTGCATATGTTAAGGAAGGTTATACAAATTTGCGGCTGGGGATGTTTTTAGAAGTGGCGACAACGTTTGGCGCAATTGTCGGGGCAATTGTGGCAGGATGGATATCTACTGGAGTGCTTGCTGTTATTTGATTGCCACTCCAGTTATTCGGGTGGCTTGTTCGCTCTTAGCTTTTGTCCGACAGCAAGATTACACCTACGCGATTATCACCCTGATTGTCATGTTGGGGCTGGGATACAGTCTATTGAGTAGTTAGCTGTCAAGCCATCAGCTTAAGAGTTATATCTCAGTCTTAAAGTATACATTCTAACTGCCCATAGCTAATTGCTAATTACTCACCATTTTTAAATAAATTGATTGTGACTTATGGAAATTTCCAACAAATCAGAATACGCACTTCTCGCTTTAATAGCATTGGCAAAAAGCTATCCCAGTGGCGAATCGATGCAAATCAAACAAATTGCCGCATTACAAAATATACCGAATCGGTATTTAGATGAACTGCTGGCGACTTTAAGGCGCGGAGGTTTAATTAAAAGCATACGCGGAGCTAAAGGTGGATATGTTTTAGCACGAGAGCCTGAAAAGATTACGGTGCTAGATACTGTGAACTGTATAGAAGGTTTAAACACTGGTCTATCAAGTAAGGATAAGAATACTACTCAAAAAACGTTAGAAATTAAAGTCATTGAGGAAACTTGGCAGGAGGCGTGTGAGGCGGCTGAATCCGTTTGGCAAAAGTATACACTACAAGATCTTTGTGAACGGCGAGCAGCTCGACGACAGATGGAACTGATGTACTACATCTAATTATGTGAAGACAAACGTAGGGACTGAGAACCTGAGAAAATAAATTTAGATGTCTCAGTAGCTAACACCGTGCATCCCACTCCTTCTCCCTCCCACCTACCCCTCGCCAATAAAACTATTTTGGTGACACGTTCGGTAGGGCAGTCAAGTCAATTTACAGAACTTCTCACCTCATCAGGTGCAACTGTCATTGAAATGCCAACATTAGAAATTGGTGCGCCTTCAAGTTGGGAAGCTTTGGATAATGCTCTTGCTCATCTATCTGACTTTCACTGGTTAATTCTCACGAGCAGTAACGCCATAGACTATTTCTTTGAACGCCTGCTTGCACAAGGAAAAGATGCTCGTACCTTAGCAAACATTAAAATAGCTGTTGTTGGTGAGAAAACAGCCCAAAGTTTGAAAGAACACTGTCTCCAACCAGACTTTATTCCCCCAGATTTTGTCGCCGACTCGCTAGTGGCGAACTTTCCCGACGAACTAACAGGTAAAAAGGTGTTATTTCCTAGAGTGGAAAGTGGCGGACGGGAAGTTTTGCTGGAAGAATTAACTGCTAAAGGAGCAGAGGTAGTTGAAGTACCTGCATACCAATCTTACTGTCCCACTAGCATCCCCCCAACGGCTGAGTTCGCACTTCAAAGTGGAATAGTGGACGTAGTTACCTTTGCTAGTTCCAAAACAGTACAATTTTTCTATCAAATAGTAGGAAGGGTATTTTCGGAAAACTCTGAAGGCACTCAGTCATTAATGGCAAATTTCTTAGAAGGAGTATATATCGCTTCGATTGGTCCTCAAACTTCTAAAACTTGTCGTTCCTTACTTGGACGTGTGGATTTGGAAGCTGAGGAATATACTTTAGAAGGATTAACTCAAGCACTGATCAAATGGGCAATGGGGGAAGATAAGGTAAACAACGAAGAATCATAAGTACGGGCGGGTTTTGTCAGATGTTATATTTACTCCGATGTGATTTCGATTAAACCCGCCCCTACTTATGTCCCGCATTATTGGCTTAACTGGAGGGATTGCTACAGGTAAAACGACTGTTGCCAATTATTTGGCTAGTGTGTATAGTTTACCAATTTTGGATGCAGATCTTTACGCTAGGGATGCTGTATCTAAAGATTCCCCTATTCTTCAAGCGATCGCCCAACGTTACGGTGAACAAATTTTACTCGCCGATGGCAACCTCAACCGCATGCAACTAGGTGAGATTATCTTTAATAGTCAAGAGGAACGCAAGTGGATAGATGGGTTGATTCATCCTTACGTGCGCGATCGCTTTCTCAATGCAATTGCCGCCTCACCTTCACAACAATTGGTGTTAGTCGTCCCTTTACTATTTGAAGCGGGAATGACTGACTTAGTCACAGAAATTTGGGTTGTACGTTGTTCCCCTGAACAGCAAATGCAAAGATTAATACATCGAAATCATTTAACTAGAGAACAAGCACAAGTGAGAATTAACAGTCAACTACCTATCGAAGAGAAAGCAGATCTTGCTGATATTGTGTTGAATAATACCTCTACTCTAGAAGCGCTGCTGAAACAGGTAGATGTTGCCTTAGAAGATAGATAGATCCCAAACTTCTTAAAGAAGTCGGGGATCTTGTTTTTCCCGCTCCATAAATGCGGCGTGTTCTGTGGAATTCAACCCTTGCTGTAATACTGCTAAAACCTTAATCATATCCCCTGTTAATAGTGCTGGTAAATCTAACCACAAACCCGGAAATACTAAACTTTTAATAACACCATTAGTGTCTGCTATTGGCAAGTATTCACCGTTTTGCAAGCTGAACCAGTTCAGTTTATTTTCTAAAATTTGCCAAACAATGTACTCTTGAACACCGTTACGTTGATATGCCCGTTTTTTATCGTGTAAGTCATTTGATGCACTACTGGCTGCGACTTCTGCCACTAACTCCGGTGCGCCTTCAATGTAGTCATCGTCACTAATATGTGCTTGTCCCCCGAATTTTTCATCTATTAGCAGTACAACATCAGGTTGTGGTTCATTGTCTAAATCTAAGCGAACTGTAGAATTGTCGGCTAACTCTACGCCAGGAGATGAAATCTGATAAGTTCCTAACCACGTTATCAACTGTGCATGAGGTTTTCCATGACTTCTAAAACGTAGGGGGGATGCCACGTATACGACTCCTTCAATTAACTCAGCTTTTTGAATCTGCGGCATCGCTGTGTAACGACGTTCAAATTCATGGCGTGTCAAGTGATCACCGCTTTCTAATGGGGGAGTGAAATTGCTTTGGAGTGAAATCTGTTGCACTGAAGTTGTCATTGTACAATTCCTCGTGTTTCGTAAACCAGAACTGGCACACGTTTGAAGGCCGGGGTACCGGAACGGCGATCGGCATTAGTGGGGACGATCGCATTAACTTCGGGATAGAACATCAATGCTGCACCTTCCCTGATTGAACCATAGATAACTTCAACGTTTTCCATCTTCCCTGCACTCCCTTGGACTGTGACACGTTGATGCTCTCTAATACCAGCACTTTCCGCATCCGACTTATTCATCAGTATGCAGTTGCGGTGTGGCATCCCTCTAAACTTGTCTCCTTCCTTATAGACTACAGTATTATGCTGAGAATAGCTGCGTCCGGTTCCTAAAGCGACGATAACTCCTTTAGTAGTAAAAGGCACATCAAAGTCTTTGATGGAAGGCAGCGTTAGCTGAGGTAGGGGAGTCACGAACATTGAAGCTTTACCAGACTTAGTGGGAAACTTTGGCTGGTGAAAGATTCGGTTAGAAATAGTAAACTCCTCTTTTGTCTCGTCAATTGTTGCAATCTGTTCAAAACCGGGGATGGTTTGAGCAATGAGTTGGCGGATATACTTTGTGTCTTGGAGTTTGCGCCAGTTAACAGGAGAGTCTCCATGAATACGATGGGCGATTTCTGTCAGAAACTCTACCTCGGAGATCAAGTCTGCCTCCTCCTGCTTTAGGTGTGTCTCGCCTTCGTCATTCAGCCGCACAAAATTATTCCCCGACTCCGTAGTTGTTTTGTGAGGATTCTCGAACCTTGCAAAGACAGGAATAATGATGGTGTTTCGTTGAGCTAGTCCGTGAAAATGCCCCAGATTCGGCTTTGTTGAGATGTAAAAAATTGTTTCAATTTTCGACAAAGCTCTGCTGACTTGTGCTAAGTCTGGGTTAGCAGCATACAAGTTTCCCCCCAAACAAAGAAGCGTATCGATATTTCCCTGATCAGCAGCTTCGATGAGTGCGCGGGTATCGTAACCTGGTGTGCGGCTCAGAGGACGCTGTAAGAGTTTTTCCAGTGCTAAGCGGATCTCATCTTTGAGCCGAATTGTCACCCCCATTGAACCAAAACCTTGAACATTGGAATGTCCCCGAATCGGCATGGTTCCAGATCCAACTTTACCTGCATTACCCGTTAAGAGTGCTGTGTTGGCGATGCTGAAAATATTGTCCACGCCATTTTCTTGCTGAGTCACTCCCATTGCCCAAGCAAAGACAACTCTTTGAGACTGACCGATCATGCAAGCAGCTTGGTCAATCAACTCCTTCGACACACCGCAAACCTGTGTAATGTTCTCCCATGAGGTGGCTTGAGCGTGGGCGATCGCCGCCTCCCATCCCTGAGTGTGCTCTTGAAGATAGGAGTATTGAACCAAGTCCTGTTCTATTAAGGACTTTTGAATACCAACAAACAGCGCTACATCGCTGCCCGGTATCGGTTGGAGGTAAAGTGAGGAAATCTCAGAACCCGTGAGCAAAGATTTGATTGGATAAGCAGGAGAAGCAAACTTGACTAACCCAACTTCTATCATCGGATTGACAACGATGACTTTGCCACCCCTTTCACGCAGTTGGATCAGTTCGTTCATCAAGCGTGGGTGATTGGCTGGAGCGTTGGAACCTATGAGTACAACACAGTCAGATTGTTTCAAATCCTCCAGGCTTACCATAGAAGTTCCAGATCCGAACATTTCTTTCAGACCAAAGGTGGAAGCGGCATGGCACAAATCGGAACAATCAGCCAGATTATTGGAACCTATGGCGCGAATCAACAATTGCAGTAAATAAGCCGCTTCATTGGAGGAACGACCTGAACTATAGGAGGCTATGCGTTCGGACGATTTGCGGAATGAGGCTTCGGCAATTTGATAAATCTCTTCCCATGAAATTCGTTCATAATGCGATTTTCCTTGCCGGAGAATGACTGGGAAACTCAAACGACCCAATTTATCAGCCTGTTGAGAAGTCAGTTTCTTGAGATCATCTAAAGTATGCTTAGCGAAAAAGTGGATCGGCACTGGTTGTTGTAATTCGCTGGTGATCGCCTCAACACTCTTCGCACAACGTTGTAAAGTTTCGCCGTCCTCGTTTCTAAATCCTCCCTTCTGCCCTCCCGTTCCCCAAGCACAGGAAAGACAAGCACTTTTGTGAAACAATGTTTTCCACAGCAACAGCCCTTCAGGAGTCAGCGTTTTTTCTGCCCAATAGCCAACAATCGGCATTCCCCCGCCCATGCTTGGTTTTTGAGAGTCGCTATTGGGTTGGGAATCTTTTCTTATATCCTTGACCATAACTACCTCATCTGTTTTTATTATCAGAATGGTGTGAAAATTTTTTTTATACACTTACTATAACAATCTGAAATCCAGATCCCCGACTTCTTTAAGAAGTCGGGGATCTGGATTTGTCTGGTTCAGTTTTTATATATTTATTTAACACAACGACGGTCACTGCAATGTCTTCATGGAAAATATACTGTCTTGAAAATATAAAGTAACGCTTTTAAAACTGCTGAGATAACTGTTGCACAAAAGCTGTATGTTCCGTTGAAGCTAAACCTTGTTGTAGTACTTCTAAAACCTTAATCATATCCCCTGCTAGTAGTGCGTTGACCGCTAACCACAAGCCTGGAAACACCTGACTTTTAATCACATCATCTACATCTGTTTGTAATAGTATATACTCACCATTCTGCAAACTAAACCAGTTGATTTGATTCTCCAAAATCTGCCAGACGATGTACTCTTGAACACCATTGCGCCAATAGGCACGTTTTTTGTCGTGTAAGTCCTTGGCTGCACTGCTAGATGCCACCTCTGCTACCAACTCTGGTGCGCCTTCGATGTAGTCATCGTCACTAATACGTGCTTGTCCTCCCAATTTTTCATCGATTAACAGTACAACATCAGGCTGTGGTTCATTGTCTAAATCAAGACGCACTGTCGTATTATCGGCTAACTCCACTCCTGGGGTAGAAACTTTGTAATTCCCCAACCAGATAATCAAGTCTCCATGAGGTTGTCCATGACTTCTAAAGCGTAGTGGAGATGCCAAATAAACGACTCCTTCTATCAGTTCAGCTTTCTTAATATGCGGCATTACTGTATAACGACGTTCAAATTCATGGCGGGTGAGGCGATCGCCACTTTCTAACGGGGGAATACGATTGCTTTTGTTTGAGTCATATTTCACAGAAGCCGTCATGGGCGCAGTCCTTAACGCGGCTGAAATTATAGCTCAAATCTAGCATAGCACTGCTAAATTAGCTTAGGGAAATGTGATTGCTTTTGTTTGGGTCAAACATTTCGGTTCACAAATACCGCACGGATAGCTATAATATAGAATTACAAAAAATTATAAAAATCTTCAAGTCTATTTTTAGGTTTCAATATGACTGTTTCAGTTACTCTAGAATTGTCAGAAGCCTTAATTGAGAAGGCTCAAAGAGTTAGTAAGGTTACTCAACAGGCGTTTGAAACCGTACTACTTGATGCGCTAGAAATGATGGGACTTACCTGGGAAAATTTTCCTGAAGAGAGTTTACCTACGCCAGTTCCAGATCTTTCGGATGAAGCCGTGATTGCCTTAGCAAACCTCAAGATGGATCGCGACCAAATCGAACGACTAGC
>CAZZVG010000270.1:0-7291 GCA_964657295.1 Iningainema sp.
ACAACTTCCCTAATTCCTAAAGAAGTATTCGTGCAGCAAGCAGTAGATATTGCTCAAGAGTTGCAAAAACGGGCAATACGTGCAACAGATGGTAGTACCACATGGATGGGAATGGATTATCTACCTGATGTGGGAAGGTTTCAACATATACCAATGAGCTATGACTTATACGATGGTAGTTCTGGAGTTGCTCTTTTCCTCGCGGCACTAGCAAAAGTTAGCAATAGCGGGGAATTTTATGACTTGGCTTTGAGTGTACTAAAACCCATACATAGCCTGTTAAAGGAGCTACACTCCTCACGTAGTCAAGCGCTCATCAAAAAAATGGGTATTGGTGGAGGTAAGGGTTTAGGCTCTATTATTTACTCATTAGTGCGGTGCAGTCAATTTTTGGCAGAACCCACCCTGCTTCTGGACGCTCAAAGACTAGCCTCTCTCATAACTCCAACAGCTGATAAAAAGTTTGACATTATCTCTGGATCTGCTGGCGCGATTTTAGGATTATTAGCCTTGTACGAAGCGACTCAACATCCAGTAGTTCTAGAAATGGCAAAAACCTGCGGTCATCATCTAATAAATAATCGCGTCGTCACCAAAACAGGCAACAAAGCCTGGGCGACAATTGGGGGAAAACCTTTGACAGGCATTTCTCATGGTGCGGCTGGAATTGCTTATGCCTTACTGCGATTATCGACCTTTATAAATGAGCCAATTTTTCTACAAGCAGCAGAGGAAGCGATCTCCTACGAGCGCAACGTTTTCTCAGAGAAAGCGCAAAACTGGCCAGACTTTAGAGGTGAAAAGCCAAGATTCGATTTGAGCTGGTGTAATGGCACTTCCGGAATAGGTTTAGCTCGTTTGGGTAGTTTAGCAATTCTTGATACCACAGAAATTCGACAAGACATTGAAGTTGCTTTACAGACCACACAAAAATGCTACTTACAAAACATCGATCATCTCTGCTGCGGTAATTTTGGTCGGATAGAAACATTATTAGTCGCATCTCAAATACTGAAGCGATCCGTACTTCTAGAAACAGCTCAAAAATACGCTGCTTCTGTTCTGGATAAAACAAAAAAACTTGGTTCTTTTCAAATATTTTCCGGACATTTTCGAGGTCTTTACAACCCTGGTTTCTTCCAAGGAACTGCCGGAATTGGCTATGAACTATTGAGATTAGCATATCCAGAACAACTTCCTTGCGTACTGATATGGCAGTAACAAATAATGGCTTTAACGCTACCTCTACGCCTTTTCGGGTTCAACATTTTATTTAAGGACTTTTAAAATATGGTTGATGTGTGTCTAGTATTAATGCCTTATGCAGCAGTGGAACGACCTTCTATTGCTCTTGGTTTACTAAAAGCCTGCCTACGAGACAATGAAATCGAGACTGCTGTTCTCTACCCTAACCTCTGGTTTGCGGAGGAAATTGGATTGAATGTATATCAAGGTATTAGTTTTACTTATCCAGAATTATTTTTGGGAGAATGGACTTTTTCTGGTGCTGCTTTTCCTGATTTTAATCCTGACCATAACAAGTATCTTCAGTTAATACAAGAAAAATGGCTGAAGAGTTCTGAACTTCAGAATCCCTTCAACATCAGTGACTTGAGCGCCACATGTTTGCAAGTACGACAAGAAGCTACAGCTTTTATTGATAAAGTAGCTCAATCGGTCTTGGATTTACAGCCTCGAATCGTCGCTTGTAGTTCTACTTTTCAGCAACACTGCGCTTCTCTAGCCCTACTAAGACGTATACGAGAATTAGCTCCAGAAATTATTACGTTTATGGGTGGAGCAAATTGTGAGGCTGAGATGGGGAGAGCTACAAAACAAGAGTTTCCCTGGGTAGATTATGTGATTTCTGGTGAGGGAGATGAGATAATTGCTCCTCTATGCCAATTACTTTTAACGGAAGGACGACAGATAGATCCTAAGCGCTTACCTTATGGCGTCATTAGTTCAGAATCTTTAGAAAAGAGTCAAACATCGGTAGTTATAGCGCCTAGAGCTTCAGTACAGGATCTGAGTAGGACGCCTATCCCCGACTATGATGATTACTTTCAAGAGTTAGCGCGTTCTCCACTAGTTTCATATATCAAGCCAACACTACCCGTCGAAACTTCCCGAGGCTGTTGGTGGGGACAGTTGCATCATTGTACTTTTTGCGGTCTCAATGGCTCGAGCCTAGGATATCGGTCAAAATCCCCTCAAAGAGTAGCTCAAGAGTTATCTCAGCTCTCGCAAAGATATGGCTTGCAGCAATTCGAGGCTGTTGACAATATTCTAGATACTGCTTACATAGAGGCGTTATTTCCCTATCTTGCAGCTTTGCCAAAACGTTACTCCCTTTTCTATGAAACAAAAGCCAACCTAACTTATGCTCAACTCAAGCAGCTTGCTGATGCGGGAGTGCGATCGATACAACCTGGAATTGAAAGTATGCACAACAGCATCTTGAAACTTATTAATAAAGGTTCTACATCCTGGATTAACGTGCAGACCATTAAGTGGGCAGAGGAGCTTGGTATTCAGG
This sequence comes from Iningainema sp., assembly GCA_964657295.1. Classification (GTDB taxonomy): domain Bacteria; phylum Cyanobacteriota; class Cyanobacteriia; order Cyanobacteriales; family Nostocaceae; genus Rhizonema. The sequence goes on from CAZZVG010000270.1 coordinate 2,540, forward strand.
TATATTGGCTGTTTTTGGTAGGTATTCCAGGAGAATCTGATGCTTGGTATGGCGAGATGGCATCATGGCTTCCCTTAATTGCCCATTTACAACCACCTGCAGACGTATTTAGCGTTCAGTATCATCGCTTTAGCCCCTATCACCAACGTCCTACTGACTTTGGACTCACCCTCACACCTAATCGGAGCTATCAATACATCTACCCGGTAGGATTAGAGTCTTTAAATAACCTAGCTTACTATTTTGAGGATACCAGTACCCAAACGAAAAGGAAAGTGCTAACACATTCTGAGAAACCCGATCATTCTGGATTAAAGGCAATGATTTCTTGGGTTTATAAGTGGATAAATCTGTGGAAAAATCCGTACTCTAACCGTCCAGTTTTAGACATTACGGATGACGGTGAACAAATTCACATTCAAGATACTCGACCCTGTGCAGTTGACCGAGAACAGGTTATTGCTGGACTGGCTTACTGGGTGTATATTACCTGTAACCAGGCGTTGTCATCTAAGGAACTGCTTAAGACATTACGCAAGATGGGGTTAGCTAACTCCTGGGAAGAAATTCAGCCTGTTGTTGAGGAACTGCAAAAACGAAAAATTTTATTAAACTTAGATGGTCGGCTGTTGAGTTTAGGAGTGCGTAAGCCAAGAGCATCTAAACAAAAGGCACATGAGCATCCTTGCGGACAGGTTGATATTCGTGGCTATCTCTCAGCTTCAATTCGTTAACGAATAAAAGTAAAAAATTGAAAAAATATATGAAATCAAACCCATCATTCCCGTTAATGCCATCAATCCCAAAATCTCAAGAGCCAGATTTACCCTTTTATCGCAAACTTGGGCGAACTGATTTAACAGTTAGTTGTTTAGGCTTAGGTGGTGGTGGTAGAATTTCAAGTCCAGATACACTTTATGCCTTTGATCAGGGAATCAACTACTTTTTTTATTCCAGCGACTTGCATCACTTTTTCTACAGTTCTATGACTGATGCTTTGCGTAAATTGTGCGGAAGAGCATCATCAGTACGCGAGCAAGTAGTCCTGGCAACAGTAACGTATATGAAAACTCCAGAAGCGGCGATCGCTGTGTTATGCGACCAGTTTATGGAACTAGGAATTGATTATATTGATATACTATTCTGGGGTTGGATAGGTTCAGATGACGCACAAGCTCTACAGAAATGCTTACAAATATCTCCTGAATTAAAAGGTCATAATTCCTATTACCAACGCAGTATAGAACAATTGATTTGCACATCAGAACGCTTAAAATCAAAGGGACTAGTGCGCTACATCGGTGCATCATTTCATGATATAAACATAGCCAAACAATGGTTAAACAGTCCATTACTAGATGTAGTTATGGTTAGACATAATCCAGGACACCGTTACGCTCAAAATCAGATTTTCAACCAACTAAATCCGCAAGATAAAGAGAGGCCTGGAATAGTTACCTTTAAATCAACTAGTTATCATTCAGGCCAATTTTGGGAAAAACCAGAGGGACTACCAGCCGGATGTTGGCGACCCAAAGCACCAGACCTGTATCGCTATTCCTTAAGCCAAAATTGTGTAGACCTCTGCTTAACTGGACTACGAACAAAAGAAGAAATTGACATAGCGATCTCTGGTATGAAACAAAACAAACTAACCCTAGAAGAAATCGACTACCTCAACTTTTACGGCGACCTACACCAAAATCGCTTATCAATCGAAAAAATCCCACCAGAAAAACTTATATATCGCGATTAATCTTCACTAATCTCTGCATTAAAAACTAAAAATGCAATTATCCAAACACTATTTTGATGTTTACACCGATCTCCTTGAGACCACGCTGAAAGGTTATCGGCTCGGTTGCACTAAGCCAATCCAATTGGCGTTGAGGAAGTATGGAGACTTATTTACCCACACACTATATATGCTGATGAAGAGCCGTTTGCCACAGAAAGACCAGATTATCATGCAACAAGCAGCGAAGGCTCGTGAAAACGCTGTAATAGCAGCTCGCTGTGGCTCACTCGTGACGGCTGAGCATCTGTTTGTAGAGGCACGCGCACCTCTGGAATCCAATTCGCTTTCACCCGAAAGCAGGCTGCTGCACAGGTCTTTCCTAGAGCAGGCTGAAGCTTACCTTGATTATCGCAATAGTGATTTTGAACGAGTTTACACTCGCACATCTGTTGCTTTAGCAATAGATGCGGTTTTGGAGAAAGAATACGGGTATGAGATTCTTCATATACACCGCATCCAACTTTTACATAATCTCGTACGTACTGAAGCACGACGTATGTGTTGCGATCGCGCAATTGAGCTTGCGGCTCAATTATTGGCTTACCTTGAAGGAGTATTAGAGGTTTTGCCGTTTCCAGGCTTCTGGGGTTCAGAGTATGTAGTACGTCAACCAAAAGAAGTTGTAGCAGCAACATTTGCACAAATAACTAGTGAGATCGCAGTGATTTTAGCGGGAAAGAACCCTCAGTTGGCAAGCTCGCTGTTAGCAGTTGTCAGGCATCACATACAATTACAACCTCATGCTTCCCACTACGGACACCCGCGTGCTTACACCTGGTTTCTTCTCAAAGAGGCATTTGTAGGTAACGATATTGCTACGTTTTTGGAACGAGCGTCCCACTTTCTAGCAGAGGGACGCGCTGACACACCATTGCTTTGGTATGCTACTGTCGTAGATCTAGTCGCCCTATGCAACGATTTTGACGAACCTTGCAAGCGAATAGTGGAGCGAGAGGTCGCTCTTGATGCAGCTACCTGGAAATTCCTCCCCCATAAGTTTTTCACTCTACTCGGTATCCATTCCAAGGTTTAAAACTGCTATCGCATCGTTTTGTTTCCCTTTAATAGTTACAGTTGGATTTTTCCGAAATTTTTATGAATTGTTCCCAAGAAAATTATCTTCAAGTTGTTGCACCTTACCTCTCTCATCAACTAGTTACTCCCGAAGCTTTTTCCCAAATCCAGACAGTAGCAAGAATGCTCCCACCCTCATCAGAAACTTTCTTTGAGTGCCGTTTAGGTGCTAATTCATCTACTGTAGATTTTTCAGTTCTTTTGACACCACAGGATGGCAGTTGTGAGATTTTAGCAGGGTTAAATCCCGGCGCAATGCCTGATATCATTTTTACTCATCCTGTGTGGAGACGCATCCGGGATTTTTGCCTTCATTGGTATGAACCAAATTCTCTCTTATCGCAAAATATAAATCATATTGGGCTTGAATTTGATGTTGATGGTCAACTACCAAAAGTGCCAATACCTAGCTTTTTTTTCGGTTTTGAGGACTTAATAAAAAATACTAGCACTAGGAAATATGATATTTCGGCTCAAAAACAGACTATAGAAACCGCTTTAAGTCTCCTATATGGTGCTTCCATTCTACCTCAAACTAAACAAAACATAGACATTTGTTTAGATTCCTTACCCATCGGCTCTCAGGTTCTTCACATTGGAGCTATGCTTTCTCGAAAATTGGATGCGGTGAGAGTTAATGTTACGGGAATTCTTGAAGAAAACTTATCTGCTTACCTTACCGAAATTGGCTGGAAAAATCCAGTCAGTGAACTCAAAGAAATAATTCATGTTCTATCTAGTTTATCGGATATAATAGTTATAACATTTGATGTAGGAAATGTCGTTTTTCCTAAGATAGGAATAGAATGCAAATTAATTAAAAAAAACTCTCGTATTGAACCTAAATGGCAATTATTTTTAGATTATTTAGTAGAAAAGGGTTTATGTACACCTGACAAACGAGATGCATTTCTCAGTTGGGGTGGATACTTGCAGGAAAAATCTCATCCAGAATTATGGCCGAGCAACCTGAGTAAAGTTTCTAGTTTCCTTGGTGCTAGAGGGTCAAGTGTATTTTTCCGAAGGTTGAACCATATAAAAATTGTTTACCAACCAGATAGTTCTATAGAGGCAAAAGGATATATATCATTCTGTAATGTTTGGGTCCCTCGGCGTAAGGTTTAAGTTCTCAATTTTTCTGAAGTTTTACCTCAATTTATCTGAGTACTTTTATATTGTATTATGTTGAATTGCTTGTTACATTAGTAGTGCAAAATTTTCAAGATGTAGCGGAAGTTACCTTTAACTGATATCTTGCACCATTCTCAACAAGGCGAGAGAAACTGGTGAGTCCAGCGCGCATTATGAGTGTTTCCCTCCGTAGGCGACTGGCGATCTTCGTTAGCGAAGCGTTAGCCGGTACTCCGGCGTCAGCGTTAGCGACGAAGGAGCGTCACCCGAAGGGGTTTCTAAACGATACATTAACGGTTTCAGCTTTACTGATTCGCTCATATTCCCGGTATAAGAGCGGTGGTGCAAGATGTAAGTTAACAAAAATTTGACTGCTGGGAAACTGGCTTTGTTATTAGAGCGCGAAAAAGGAATTTCTTTAACTGAGACGCTGCATTGCTTAAATGATTTTTTTAAATAGGGTATAGTAGAAAAGCCTTTGGCGTTGTCAAGTTAAATTGTCGAGCTTTTTTTAGGTCTGCTTATTATCACAATGCCATTACAGCAATAGGTTATAAACCTATGGCTAATAACACAAGACAGTAAAAGCTTGAGCGATCAAGTTCTTCCCATCTCTTCCACTGCCCCTAAACCTTTAAGCGTAACCAACTGAGCTTCAGTTAAGCCTTGAGCTTTGGTAAGGCACATACCTTCGTAAGGTCTTTTACTTCTCAAAGTTCCCAGACACTCACCGCCATTGACATCCCAAA
>CAZZVG010000271.1:0-7289 GCA_964657295.1 Iningainema sp.
TTGGTCTATTGTTGGAGTCATTGAGTTGAACAGGAAATCACTGAAAAGTATTATAAATTACAAAGTCTACTAGTGCTCGCACGTCCAAAAACAGACTATAGGGACAGAAAGTTGGTGTCCCTACAAAAATTTACACCGTAAAATTAAGAATTTTACGTAAAATTAACCAAACGTTATTGCTCGATTAATTGAATGCTGATACTATTTATCACAAGCTTCAACGTGCGTAATAAATCATGGATAGACGGACATTTCTGAACTACTCACTCTCCACGGGTGTTGTTATTTGGGCAGGTGCGCAACTTCCTAAGCTGCTTTCAATGAACGAAGAGCAAATAAAAGGGTTGTTTGCTTTTGAAAGAGCCGATGCTGCTACACCTATTTTTCCGCAAAGTGTAGCGTCCGGCGATCCACAGCCACAAGGGATTACGCTATGGACTCGTGTTGTTCCACCCCAGACAGATTCGATTAAGGCTGCTTTTGAGATTTCCACAGACGCTGATTTTAGTACTTCTGTCTTACGTGGTATCGCGGAGACTGATGAGTCAAAGGATTACACTCTCAAAGTTCGCGTAAATTCCGAGCATCTCCAACCCTTTACCACCTACTACTATCGATTCATTTACAAAGGAACATCCAGCCGAACGGGTCGCTTTAAGACGCTGCCTGCTTCCAAATCTCAAGTCAACCAGCTTCGCTTTGCGTATATCAACTGCCAAGATTACACAAACGGCTACTATAATGCTTATCGCTTCTTGGCAGAAGAGGTGATAGATTTTGTTGTCTTTTTAGGTGATTACATTTACGAAACGGTGGGAGATACTAGTTTCCAAAGTGGTATTCGTCCCCTCAAGCTACCTAGCGGTCAACCAGCTGCTGCGACACTTGAAGATTATCGATATCTCTATCAAAACTATAACAGCGATCCAGATTTGCAAAAGCTGCGGGAACACGTTGCGTTTATCACGATTTGGGATGACCACGAGTTTGCCAACGATTGCTTTCAAGTAAATGCTACTGACCAATTTCCCTTCAATAAACCAGCACTTCGTCAGTCAGCAAATCAGGCATGGGCTGAACACACCCCCACCAGTATTCCTTTCCAAGCGGAGAAAGATCCGTTAGCTTCCCTACAGATATATCGCACATTCAAATTTGGCAATTTGCTTGAACTCGTAATGACAGATGAGCGTCTCTACCGAGATGGCCCTCCCTGTGATGACTTAGCGGCGCAGCAGCAGCATTATCTTACGCAAAGGCGATATACTACACCAGATTGTCCGGAACGCAGCAATCCAAACCGAACTATGTTGGGTGTTACACAACGTGAGTGGTTCTTAAACCAAATTCTCAACTCTGACTCTATCTGGAAGGTTTGGGGAAATGAAGTCATGACGTTGCAACTCAAGATCTTGTCAACATACGCTACGCAATTGTTCGGGCAACCGACACCCGATTTGTTTGCGGATTTGGATCAGTGGGATGGCTATCCTGCTGAACGCGCTTTCATATTTCAAACTCTTAAAGATGGTGGAGTGAAAAACTTTGTCACAATCACCGGAGATCTTCACACTTTTGTCACTGGATATCAGAAAGTGAAGTTTGACGATCCACAGGATGTGCCGGTTGGAGTAGAGTTCGTCGTTGGTTCAACAACCTCCTCCAATTTAGCAGAGCAAACCCCTGCAAATTCCACGGGACCTTCAGTTGAAACAACCACTCAAGTACTTAGAGCTAGTAATCCCCACATCGAGTACTTTAACTCGACAACTCACGGTTATAATTTGGTCAACTTGACACCAGATGCTCTAATTTGCACTTTGAAGGCAGTTAGCGATATTACAAAACCAGGAGGAACTCTCTCAACGCTCAAGATTTACCGAGTAAGTCGCGATCGCGTGTTCATTGAAGATATAACACCTACTGGGATTTGACGAATTGATTTCATTAGGACTGAGGTTCCTCGGCTAGATGCACTCCAGCCATGAACAGGAGACGACGCAAATTAACGACTCCTGCCCTATTTAAATGGAGTGCTTCTACTGTCGCTCGACCACAGGGTGTTTTCCCAATGACTTCACTCTTGTCACGACTCCAGCTAAAATGCTCATGCCAAAATTGCTGTCGTGGGTGGAACAGAGGTTCTCTTTGTCCTGTCATTGGATCAGTGCTGTAAGTCTTGGTGTGTTTGTGACTGTTACAACCAAAGCAACTCCAGGCTAAATTTTACAAGGTGTTTTCGCCACCGACTTGCCGGGGTTTTATATGTTCAACGGTAAAACTCTCAGTTGCAAACTCACCTGAACAACGGCAATACTCACAGTAATTTTGCGCTCGCGCTGCAACAATCCGCCTCATTGCATCTGTAACTCGTTCAGATGGCATGAGGTATTCTGTTCACTGTTGAAAATTCTTTAAGCAAAGTTTTTAGCTCAACCTTGCGGATTCTAGCCAGTTGAATCAAAGCTTCGGCTCTTTCTACATCTTGAGACTCTACACGATCTACATAGGCTAGTAGCTCCTGATGCTCTGTCTGAGTTATCTCTCCTATCTCGTTCTGCTGACGTAGATAAGCTAGTCGAGTTTGGTCATCTCGGGACAATTGGTGTTGAATGATTTGCACTAAAGCTTTTTCTTCTGGTTCGACAAGAGCAGTTTCACTCACCTTACTGGCTTCATCGCTCAAAGCTTCCAAGAACTCAAGCGCTTTAGTGAGGCTTTCGTCTGGCAATTGCTCTACTAATGCAATCGCTCTAATGCGTATTTCTCTTGATACAGTCATAGAAGATCTGAATTAACCTGTGCTTATCTCGATTGTATCTAGATGCTATGAATTATAGCGTTATTCACACCAACTTGCTTACTATTTATCTTTGCTGCTTCTTTTTAGAAAAATTTGAGATTCTCGTTTCAGTGCATAAGCTTGTGGTATTCTAAATAGGCTTGGGGTTAGGGAACTCCGGTGAAATTCCGGGACTGTGCCGCAGCTGTAAGCCGATTTTGGATTGGAAGTTACCGTGACAACACTACCATTCAATTGTTGAGCAAGTCAGAATGCTAATCTGAGCCGTGTTTAAAAAACACATTTATCATCTATTCCCTGCGTCGCACAGGGAAGGAGTTATTGCTTTGTTGCTTCAACCTGTCGAACAAAAAGCTTCCTGTTATCAAAATAGTTCAGTCGCTGAATCGGAAACGGCTGAAAAAACTCTGTCTAGTCTTACCTGTCCGGGTCTATTTTACTCTACACCAGCAAGAGATGGAGTTATCTCACGTATTCGGATACCTGGAGGAATTTTTTCCAGTCAACAAGCTGATGCGATCGCGCGCGTTGCTGATCGCTTTGGTGGCGGTTACGTTCACATCACAAACCGGGCAAATATCCAAATTCGTTCGGTCCAAGGAATTAATTCCCATCTGACAATTTTACAGCAGGCGGGACTAGCTGCAGAAGTTGCAGAAGTTGACCACCTCCGCAACATCATGGCGAGTCCAACAGCAGGTATCGATCCCCTCGAGTTAATTGACACCCGTCCATTAGTCAGGGAATTAGACGAATATATCTGTAAACATCCCAAGCTAGCAGGATTATCACCAAAATTTAGTGTGGCATTTGACGGTGGAGGTGTCGTTTCCATCAGCGAACAGCTTAACGAGATTCTTTTTACCGCTGTTGCCTTAAATGGAGACTCTGGACTCAGTGCTGGTATTTATTTTCGCTTAAAGCTGGCACAGGAGTGCAACATCGTTGTTAAACCAGAAGAATGTCTACCTGTAGTCGCTGCCTTAACGCAAGTTTACTTGGACAATGTTGATCCGAATGGTGATCGCCAACCCCGTTTAAAACATTTGTTGCAAGATTGGGGTGTACAGCAGTATTTAGAGAAAGCTCAACGCTATCTCCTTTTTCGATTAAAAGTTTTATTGAAAACTCAATTTATAAGTAGAAACACAGTCAACTTTCATCTTGGAGTTCATCCTCAAAAGCAACCCTGGCTTTCCTACATTGGGATTGTCTTGCCCTTGGGACGCTTAGACACTCAGCAGCTGCGCTCATTAGCAAGTTTAGCGAATACCTTTGGCAGCGGTACACTCAGATTGACACCCTGGCAAAACCTCTTAATGTCAGATATTCCCAACCAATATATCGCTCATTTACAACATGAAGTAGAACGCTTAGGTTTACATTGCTCTGCAACTCACATCCACAGTGCAATGGTAGCTTGTACGGGTAACACCGGATGTGCATCCTCTGCGACTGATACTAAAGGACAGGCATTAGCTTTGGCAAAGTATTTAGAAGAGCATATTATACTTGATGTGCCGATCAAAATCCACTTTACTGGTTGTCCCAAGTCCTGCGCCCATCATGGTAGAAGTGACATAACTTTGCTAGGGAAGCAAATCGAAATGGATGCGGCAGTATTGGAGGGATATAACATCTATATTGGCAATCAAGAGCAGCCGTTTGGGCGAGAACTCTACAAAAATGTTCATTGGGCGGAACTACCTACCAAGATTTTGCAGTTGCTACAAATATACAAAATCAAGCGTGCTGCAAATAATGAGTTGTTTGGGGAATTTGCTGATAAATACCCAGTGACTCAATTAAGGCAGTGGGTTGAGATGAGTGATGTCTCTTGACTCGCCCTTCGGGTTCGCAGTCGCCTAGGTCGGGCTAACCCCGAAGTTTGCCCGGAGGGAGACCCTCCTTGCAACTTCTCTCCTCCTGCAGCGCTGGCTCCTCCTTGCAACTTCTCTCCTCCTACAGCGCTGCCTCACTGCTAAGAGCTTATCAGCAGGAGGTGAAGAATAGCTGATTATGGAAGCTCGCTGTTTGTTGAATTGAGTATTATATCTTCCCTTTTAATTCAAGCTCAAAAACTTAAACTTTTCAATAATTATTTACAATGCTACAACATTCTGGTCATCTCTACGGTATAGGGATTGGTCCCGGCGATCCGGAACTACTCACCCTGAAAGGACTTCGGCTTCTACAGGCTGCCCCAGTCGTTGCTTATCCAGTGGCAGAACATGGCAAAAGCCTTGCTCGCTCAATTGTTGCTCAATATTTACGTGCAGATCAAATCGAGATTCCAATGTATTTACCCTTTAAACTCGAAGAATCCGCACAGCCTTTCTATGACAAAGCAGCCGAGAAATTAGCAGAGCATCTAAGTGCTACACGGGATGTCGCAGTTTTGTGTGAGGGAGATCCGTTTTTCTACGGGAGTTTTATGTATCTTTTTACGCGACTTTCTGACCAGTTTCCCACTGAAGTCGTACCAGGAATATCGTCCGTCATGGCAAGTGCATCGACTTTAGGCGTTCCCCTGACGTATCGTAACGATGCTTTTGTCGTGTTACCTGCGATACTGCCAGCCGAACTCTTGGCAGCCCGATTAAAAGTTGCTGATGCTGCTGTCATCATCAAGCTGGGCAAGCACTTTACCAAGGTTCATGAAGTCTTGAACCAATTGGGGTTAACTGAACGAGCACTTTACATTGAGAGAGCAACAATGCCGAATCAACGGATTGTGCCTTTTCGTGAGGTAGAGCCAGATACCGTCCCCTATTTCTCGTTAATTATGATACCAAGTCAATGGCAGCCTTAAAACGTTTTGAGCATATGGTGATTGTCTAGTAAATAAGGTTCAGGTGAGACAAATGTCAGAACTACAGATTGAAGTTAAGTTTACTGTTGCCCTTACCGAAATACCCGAACAACATAGGCTGGTAGCTGAACATAAGGCTCATGAGGCTTTTGTGATAGAGTTACTACGTCAAGGTGACATTAGTGCTGGACGAGCAGCAAGACTCTTAGGCTTAAACCGTTCACAGTTGTCCAATTTAATGTATGAGTACAACATCTCGCCTTTTGATGAGACGATGACACTGGAAGATTTACAAAGAGAGGTATCAGACTGTACACAAATGTTGGACAACAAGCCTCACTAGTCATTGTTGTCTCTGACACTACGCCAATCAGCGAACTAGCAAAGATAGGAAAGCTAGAAATATTACGTGATGTCTTTAAGCGTGTCATCATTCCTGATGAAGTTGCTAATGAATTGGTTGCGGCATATGCTCAATTAGCAGAAGCTGTACTAATATCCTCAAATTGGATTGAGGTGTGTTCAGTTAGCAATTCACAGAAAGTATTAGACCTTTTTAACACGACAAAGCTTGACTTAGGTGAATGTGCTGCAATCACTCTTGCTCAAGAACTACAAGCAAATCTGTTGTTACTTGATGATTTAGCAGCACGAAAAGAAGCACAAAGGCTTGGCTTACCTATTATTGGCACGGTGGGAATATTGTTGAGTGCCAAACAACTTGGGCTGATTCCTAATATAAAACAAGTGCTGGACAGTCTCATCGCTAATAATACACGCATCAGTCCACAACTTTATCAACAAACTTTGACTCTTGCAGGAGAGTAAGTTAATAGATAATTCCTGCCAAGTAATAATGAATACACTAGCAATTATTGTCTTAGGTCAAAACAGTGTCCCACTTGCACGGCGGATCATGACTGCCCTGCCAAACGCAACTCTCTACGGTTTGGCAGAACGTACATCTGATGTTGATGTCAGTTTTACAAATTTTGGTTTGACACTGCGGGAGTTGTTCACAAGCGGAACTCCCATCATCGGTATTTGTGCTTCGGGTATTCTGATCCGCACTCTTGCCCCAGTTTTATCAGACAAGCGACTTGAACCGCCTCTTTTAGCTGTAGCGGAAGATGGTAGTGCTGTGGTGCCGTTACTAGGTGGGCTTCAGGGTGTGAACGATTTGGCACGACAAATTGCCGCAGTGCTTGAGGTGAAAGCTGCGGTGACGACGACGGGTGATCTCCGCTTTCAGACAGCGCTTTTATCTCCTCCATCAGGATACCATTTAGCAAATCCAGAGGATGCAAAAGGGTTTATCTCCGAATTGCTTGCAGGTGCGACGGTCAAAATGTTGGGAAATGCTTCTTGGTTGAGTCATAGCAAATTACCTTTTGAGCCTGATGGACAACTGACAATTCGGATAACAGTTGATCGGGTGCAGGGGAGTCCGGAGTGCTTGGTATATCATCCGAAAACTCTGGCAATTGGAGTTAGCAATGTTGCAGGAGTGAACCCAGACGATGCACTTGCCTTCGTTCATCTTTTACTTTCCCAAGCAGGACTCTCCACTACATCAGTGGCAGGAGTGTTTGCCTTGGAGAAAGACTCGGCTGAACCTGCTGTTGATGCGATCGCCAATGCCTTCAACGTTAGAGCGCGATTTTTCTGGTTTGA
>CAZZVG010000272.1:0-7283 GCA_964657295.1 Iningainema sp.
AATGTCTTCTAAACTTGCTAAAGAAGGAATAGTTGTTTCGATTGTCATATATTTATTTGAGACAAGAAAGTGGTGATTTTTGTAGGAATGGTGAAGTATTCATTCTGGCTTACCAGAATATTTTCTATAAATGGCACAGAGGCGACTGGGCTTAAAGATTTTAGCACTGAACATGAAATTAGGCGGCACATTGATGATAGCAAAATCGTCTGAATTATAGTATTCTTCAAATTCCAGAGGCATTCCTTTAGGCGTAGTCATACTGTATGGAACTGGCTGAAATAGTAACTCTGTAAATTCAACTTTTTCACAATTTAACTGTTGAGAAACTTGTGTTAAAAAGGCTTCAGTCGTCAATAATTTAAAGAGAGTTGCTTTAGCTTCAGGTTCGAGAGTGAAACTCCCATCAAAATTTTGGATGATTTTTAAAGGCATTTTGCGTAAAGGGACTGATGAATGACTGAGAAAAGAGTATAATATGAATAATATCTCTTTGACGCATTCAGCTATCTTGCCTTGGCGATCGCCGGAGAAAACCGTATGGGATTGAGGCTTGAGCAAATTGTTCCTTGGGGGCGTTCCCTCGAGGAGTACATTCAGATGTTCGCTCTCAGTAGTGATGATCTACAACGCAAAATTCTCGATTGTGCAGGTGGCCCGGCTAGTTTCAATGCTGAAATGACACAGCTTGGGCATAACGTCATTTCGTGTGATCCAATATACCAGTTTTCAGCAAGTGAGATTGAAAAGCGTGTTGAACAAACCTATCCGATTATTTTAAAGGGTGTAGAAGCCAATCAAGAAAAATTTGTCTGGACGATGATGCGATCTCCACAACACCTGTGTCAGCTTCGTCTAGCCGCAATGCGCCAGTTCTCAGCAGACTTTACCCAAGGAATGCAAGAGGCACGTTACCTTGTAGAAGAACTGCCAAACCTGTCATTTGATACACGACAGTTTGACCTAGCAGTATGTTCTCACTTATTATTTACCTACTCAGACCAGCTATCGATGGAATTTCATCTAGCGGCCATTAAAGAAATGTGCCGAGTTGCAAGTGAAGTTCGCGTATTTCCATTGTTGGTAAACATGACAGGAGAAACTTCCCCTTTCAAGCAACCCGTGATGCGGGAATTAGTTGCCCAAGGTTACGCAGTAGAGATTAGACGAGTTCCCTATGAGTTTCAGCAAGGCGGAAATGAACTTTTACGGGTGTTTGGGGTAGTGTGACGATTGAAGAGACATTTTAATGCCTGTGCGAATGCCCATCTGTGACGACACTAAATAGCAACGCCGGATCAGTAGTCAAAACGTTTTGGAATTTCAATGACAAGACTAAACTGAGTTCTAAGACTTTTCAACCTCATTTCATTTCAATGACAAAGACTCACGTCTATTCGCTTGCCGTCACTTGGACTGGCAATCTTGGGGAAGGTACTGCTAATTATCGTGCATACAGTCGCAATCACGATATTCAAATTAATGGGAAACCTGTTATTCATTGCTCGTCAGATCCATCCTTCCGGGGCGACCCAACACGATATAATCCTGAAGAACTTCTTGTGGCGTCACTTTCTGCTTGTCATATGCTTTGGTATCTCCATTTATGTACCAACATAGGAATCGGTGTTATAGCTTACGTTGATGCCCCAGTTGGTGTAATGGAAGAAGCCTCGGACGGAAGTGGGCACTTTGCTGAAGTTACATTGAAGCCTCGTGTTACTATTACCCGCCAAACCGACATCAAAGCGGCAATTCGTTTGCACGACGAAGCCCACAAAATGTGCTTCGTTGCCAATTCTATGAATTTTCCAGTTCAGCACTCTGCTGAAATCATCTGTGGGGAAAATTTAGAATGAAAAGGGAACCGCGATTGATCATTCTACTTTTGAGGGTTTACTTAACAAATCGTCACAAGGTAATTTCTAGAATTAGTAGCGCGGAATCAGGTTTCCAGAAGTCTGTCTACGCTATAATGTGACTATATCAAAGTCACCGCTGCTGTAGTGTCAAAGCGCCTCTAAGTAGGATTGGCAAAGTAGTTAGTGGCTGTTTAGTCGATGAAAATTTAACATAGCCCAGATGTTGGATGAAAAACTTCTGGGAAAATTTTTTGCCTGAAGCCTAATATTTAGCAATAAGGATGCTATATTAGGAAATCTAGTAGTGTGTGCAAAAAATCTTATTACTGGAATTGACTGTGGCGAATACAAAGTCTGCTCTCAAGCGTGCGCAAATTGCGGAACGCAATCGACTGAGGAACAAATCTTACAAATCAGCAGTTAAAACTCTGATGAAGAAATCCCTAGCTGCTGTAGAAACCTATGCAGCAAATCCGAGTTCTGAATTAGAGCAGGAAGCACTTGCTCATCTGTCGGAGGCATACAGCAAAATTGATAAAGCTGTAAAGCGGGGAGTGTTACATCCAAATAATGGAGCTAGGAAAAAGTCGAGATTAGCCAGAAGGCTAAAAGCTCATAAACCAGCAGCAACGGCACAATAGTCATGGGTTGTGAGTCATTTGTCGCTCTGGTAAAGACTTGAGAGCAATCAAGCTCTACTCCTTCAACTAGAAATTTGCCGCCCAAAATTGAGGGATGAATCTTTAATTGTTTCGCCTACTATACGGCAAAGAGTTGGATTGGGGCTAAAAGCTGATAGCAACGTAAGCGAAGAAGAGCGTAAACTCACAAAGGACAAAGAATGCAGCTCATAGACACCCACGTTCATATCAACTTTGATGTTTTCCAGGAAGATTTAGAGACAGTGCGATCGCGATGGCTTGAAGCAGGTGTAGTACGGTTAGTGCATTCCTGCGTGGAACCATCAGAATTTGCCAGCATTCAAAAGTTAGCTCACCGATTTCCCGAACTCAGCTTTGCTGTAGGATTGCATCCTTTAGACGCAGAACAATGGAATAATCACACAGCAGAGCAAATCAAGTCTTTGGCTGGTTCTGACTCTAAAGTGGTGGCAATTGGCGAAATGGGGTTGGATTTTTACAAAGCAGATAACTGCGAGCAACAGATTTTAGTGTTTGAGGCACAATTAGCGATCGCCACTGAACTAAACCTGCCAGTGATTATCCATTGTCGCAATGCTACGGCACAGCTGAGGGAAATATTACAAAAATGGAAAAACCTCACTGGAGATAAAGTTCGGGGTGTTATGCACTGTTGGAGTGGAACGCCAGAAGAAACATCATGGTTTCTTGACTTGGGCTTTTACATGAGCTTTAGTGGCACTGTGACTTTTAAAAACGCTGTGCAAATTCAAGCGTCAGCAGCTATGGTGAGAAGCGATCGCCTCTTAATTGAAACAGACTGCCCTTTCCTTGCGCCAGTCCCCAAACGTGGCGAACGGCGCAATGAACCAGCCTACGTTCGTTATATAGCTGAAAAAGTGGCTCACCTGCGGGGGGAAACGCTGGAGGCTATCGCCTCCGTGACAACCCAAAATGCCTGTGAACTCTTTGGTTTAGCACTATAAAGTGCGCTCTTGAATTGCACATTGAGATTTATTGACAAAAATAAAACTTGATTTGGGCAAAAATATGGTATGATTTCAACTAAAAAAGCTTTGTTTGCGTCATAATATTTAAAGATGTGATCGCTCAAACATACGCGCTATCCCCGTCAAGTAGTTGGATGAAATCTATAACTATCTATTTCCACGTTTTTTGAGTTAGGTTGCACAAAGTCAGAGCTTCATTTTTTACCTATAACAAAATTATTAGACGTCATTACCTTGCGATCGCCACCCACCAAACATCAATTCATACAGATACAAAGCCAATGATTTTCCTGAGCCTTGAGGAGCATCTTCCTTTAAGTAGAAACACTATCATTGCCGAAAAGAAACACTAAGTGTAAGTCTTTGTGGAAGGGGGATTGCGATCAAAACAAAACAAATTTCCGACTAGCTTCACCATTCGCAATAGAGAAATGTCGATAGCCCATTGATTTTGGTGATTTTTCCCTGATAAAAGGGAATTACCCCCCTTGCCAAAATCATTCTTTCTAGTTTTAATAGCTCCATTTGCCTATACCTGCGCTCTAGCGCGCAGGTGGTGTTAGGAGAACCCACACAAGAGACAAGTTTAACCAGGATAACAAAGGTAGAGGCATGACTAACGAAACAATTATGGAACCCGCCTTTTTGTTGCCCGACTTAATTGAAATCCAGCGTGCTAGCTTCCGTTGGTTTTTAGAAGAAGGGTTAATAGAAGAACTTAACTCCTTTAGTCCGATCACAGACTATACTGGCAAACTTGAACTGCACTTTTTGGGTCACAACTACAAACTCAAGGAGCCAAAGTACGGTGTCGATGAAGCCAAACGGAGGGATAGTACTTACGCCGTACAAATGTACGTACCGACACGCTTAATTAATAAAGAAACTGGCGAAATCAAAGAGCAAGAAGTCTTTATTGGCGATTTGCCTTTGATGACAGACCGTGGGACATTTATCATTAACGGTGCCGAGCGGGTGATTGTCAACCAAATCGTCCGCAGTCCTGGAGTTTACTATAAATCAGAAATTGACAAAAACGGACGGCGGACCTATTCAGCTAGCTTAATACCCAACCGGGGAGCGTGGTTGAAATTTGAAACCGACCGGAACGATTTGGTGTGGGTGCGCATCGACAAAACCCGCAAACTGTCAGCACAAGTCCTGCTGAAGGCGCTATCGTTGTCAGACAACGAAATCTTTGATGCCTTGCGCCATCCAGAGTATTTCCAGAAAACCATTGAAAAAGAAGGGCAGTTCTCCGAAGAAGAAGCGCTGATGGAATTGTACCGCAAACTGCGTCCCGGTGAACCACCGACAGTATTGGGGGGACAACAACTTTTAGACTCACGCTTCTTTGACCCCAAACGCTACGATTTGGGACGTGTGGGACGCTACAAGCTCAATAAGAAATTGCGCCTGCAAGTGCCAGAACCGACCAGAGTATTGACTTCTGTGGATATATTAGCAGCAGTAGACTACTTAATCAACCTGGAATATGACATTGGCAATACCGACGACATCGACCATTTGGGCAACAGGCGGGTGCGAAGCGTTGGTGAATTGCTGCAAAACCAGGTACGCGTCGGTTTAAACAGGTTGGAGCGGATTATTCGCGAACGGATGACTGTATCTGATGCCGAAGTACTCACCCCAGCTTCATTGGTAAACCCCAAACCGTTGGTGGCGGCAATTAAAGAATTCTTTGGTTCCTCACAGTTGTCGCAATTTATGGATCAAACCAATCCTTTGGCAGAACTGACGCACAAACGCCGTCTTTCTGCCTTAGGCCCTGGTGGTTTAACCCGCGAACGCGCCGGATTTGCGGTGCGGGATATTCATCCAAGTCACTACGGCCGCATTTGCCCAATTGAGACACCGGAAGGTCCCAACGCTGGTTTGATCGGCTCCCTTGCCACTCACGCTCGGGTCAACTCATATGGCTTCCTGGAAACGCCATTTAGACCTGTGGAAAACGGGTTGGTACGGTATGATATTGCTCCGGCGTACATGACGGCTGATGAAGAAGACGATCTACGGGTGGCGGCAGGAGATGCGCCTACGGATGAAAACGGCTACCTCGTTGGACCGCAAGTGCCAGTGCGATACCGTCAGGAATTCTCCACCACAACACCAGAACAAGTAGACTATATCGCAGTTTCCCCAGTACAGATTGTATCTGTTGCTACAAGCATGATTCCCTTCTTGGAGCATGATGATGCCAACCGGGCACTGATGGGATCGAACATGCAAAGGCAGGCAGTTCCCTTGTTGAAACCGGAGCGTCCTTTGGTGGGAACGGGTTTGGAAGCTCAGGGAGCAAGAGACTCCGGGATGGTGATTATCTCCCGTACTGAGGGTGATGTGACCTACGTCGATGCGACAGAAATTCGCGTCAGACCGAAACCGAATACACCAGAAATTAAGTACAAAATCTCCAAGTACCAGCGATCCAACCAAGACACCTGTCTCAACCAAAAACCGTTGGTGCGGGTAGGTGAACGTGTGGTAGCAGGTCAGGTGTTGGCAGACGGTTCTTCCACAGAAGGTGGGGAACTGGCACTGGGACAGAATATCGTCGTTGCCTACATGCCTTGGGAAGGTTACAACTACGAAGACGCCATTCTCATCAGCGAAAAACTGGTGCAAGAAGATGTCTACACTTCAATTCACATCGAAAAATATGAAATTGAAGCCAGACAAACTAAGTTGGGACCAGAAGAAATTACCAGAGAAATTCCCAACGTCGGGGAAGATGCTTTGCGACAACTGGACGAACAAGGAATTATCCGGATTGGTGCCTGGGTGGAAGCAGGTGATATTCTCGTGGGAAAAGTGACACCAAAAGGTGAATCCGACCAGCCACCAGAGGAAAAACTGCTGCGGGCAATCTTCGGAGAAAAGGCGCGGGATGTGCGAGACAACTCCCTGCGCGTACCCAACGGTGAAAAGGGACGTGTGGTTGATGTGCGTTTGTTTACCCGCGAACAAGGTGATGAACTGCCACCAGGAGCAAATATGGTGGTGCGGGTGTACGTCGCCCAGAAACGAAAAATCCAAGTCGGCGACAAAATGGCAGGACGCCACGGTAATAAGGGGATTATTTCCCGGATTTTGCCGATAGAAGATATGCCGTATTTGCCGGATGGCTCACCCGTCGATATTGTCCTTAACCCCTTGGGTGTACCCAGCCGGATGAACGTTGGACAAGTTTTTGAATGCATGTTGGGTTGGGCGGGTCATCATTTGGGTGTGCGCTTCAAGCTCACACCTTTTGATGAAATGTACGGCGAAGAATCATCGCGGTCCATTGTACATGGCAAATTGATGGAAGCAAGAGAGGAAACAGGCAAAAACTGGATATTCAACCCAGAACAACCTGGTAAAATCATGGTCTATGATGGTCGCACTGGCGAAGCTTTTGACAGACCGGTGACTATTGGTGTTGCCTACATGTTGAAGCTGGTGCACTTGGTGGACGACAAAATCCACGCCCGCTCCACTGGTCCCTACTCACTCGTCACCCAACAACCCTTGGGAGGTAAAGCACAGCAAGGCGGTCAGCGGTTTGGGGAAATGGAAGTGTGGGCACTGGAAGCCTTTGGTGCCGCTTATACCTTGCAGGAATTGCTGACAGTAAAATCAGACGATATGCAGGGGCGGAATGAAGCGCTCAATGCGATCGTCAAAGGTAAAGCAATTCCCAGACCAGGTACACCAGAGTCCTTTAAAGTGTTGATGCGAGAACTGCAATCGCTGGGCTTGGATATCGC
>CAZZVG010000273.1:0-2203 GCA_964657295.1 Iningainema sp.
ATTTTTAATTTTTAATTTTCTAAGCCTGTCGTGAGTAATATTCCACCACAAGCAGTTCATTAATTTGAAGCGCCACCCACTCACGTTCAATAAGCGCGTTGATTTTACCAACCATTTTGTTCTTATCAAATTCCAAATGGCTGGGAGTGTTCGCTAAACCGGGATATTGCAAGTTGGCTTCCACCAACTTCCGGGATTGTTCTCGGTTTCTAACTGAAAGTTCTTCTCCCGGACGGCACTGATAACTTGCAATATCGACGACGCGACCGTTGATTGTCACATGCCCGTGATTCACGAGCTGACGAGCTGCGGGAATGGTAGGAGCCAAACCCATCCGAAAAACGGTGTTATCCAAGCGCATTTCTAACATTTGCAGCAGCACTTGTCCGGTAGAACCGGTCGCACGTCTAGCTTTACGCACATAGCGCAAGAGCTGCTTTTCCGTTAGACCATAGTTGAAGCGGAGTTTTTGCTTTTCCTCCAACCGGACAGCGTATTCAGACCGCTTCTTGCGGTTCTGACCGTGCTGCCCTGGCGGATAAGCGCGTCTGGCACTTTTACGAGTTAAACCTGGCAAATCGCCCAGGCGACGTATAATTCTGAGGCGTGGTCCTCTATATCGGGACATGAGTTTCCTTAATCTAACCTTGTTTAAACTTTATTCAGCATCCTATTATAGTTTGGAAAACGGGAAATTGTACGATAGTTATTTGGT
The DNA here is from genome assembly GCA_964657295.1 of Iningainema sp. Taxonomy (GTDB): domain Bacteria; phylum Cyanobacteriota; class Cyanobacteriia; order Cyanobacteriales; family Nostocaceae; genus Rhizonema. The sequence goes on from CAZZVG010000273.1 coordinate 716, forward strand.
GAGACAGCGCTGAACGCGAGTGCGTCTCCCCTTGGGAGAAGGAGGGTTTCCCTCCGCAGGCGCAGCGTTAGCGAGTCTTCGAGCGTCAGCGGTAGCGAGGCACGAGCGTCACCCGAAGGGGAAAAACTAATGTAATGACCAATACTTACTCACAAGAAGTAGAATTACCCGTCGTCCTTCTTCACAAGATGAGATAGCATAACTGTGGGTGTTTGGAGAATTGAAATGTTAGGCAATAGAAGTAAAGCAATTAAGCTTGTTACACCAGCGTTAGCTATAGCTGGATGGTTGGCAACCAATTTACCTGGTATAGCTGCCAGTCCCTACTATTACGATGCCGATGTTAACGCTACATATTACAATGAGTACCGTGTCTGTGCGGCTCGCCTTTTAAAAGTTGGTCTAGCGGCAGAAGCTGGGGCACAAGCTTGTTCTACAGCCGCACGTCCGGGAGATTTATCTTCTTGCGTCTACAGAATTAAGCAGCAGACGCAAATTTCTCCTATAGAGGCACTTCCGGCCTGTAGACAAGCGTGGAATCCTACTGAGTTAGCAAGGTGCGTCATTGGTATTAACAAGAACGGTCGGGAAGCCGTTGACCCTACAGTGTTAAATTACTGTGGTCGCAGTTTATTACCAGTCAATTTCGCTCAATGTGTTGTAGGTTTGCGTGCTGAAATCGACGTTGCCCCCACCCAAGCGATGGAGACTTGTATAAACGCTAGCGATAAGGTTAGCGGCTTATTGCCTTCATTTATACCAACTGGCTCGCGACAGGAAACTTCCCCGAATTTTGAGATGACTCCACCAACATCAGTGACCCCAAATTATGGAAATCCTGGTGGGACTCAAACTCCCCCATCTTCCGAAAATCCTAGTAGCACACAGACTCCCCTAACTCCAGCCCCAGGTACCCGCAGGTAAATGACTTTGGACCAATGTCATTGGTCCAAAGTTAATTGGTAATCGTTTCTGTCTTATTTGCTTTTCTTAACATAGTTATATTTATTTCTGCTCACCTACTTAACAGCCAAAAATAAGAATCTACCAAATGGTAGATTCTTAATAAATCAAAGAGATTTGTAAAATCTAATCTTCTTTTTTACTAAAAACCATTTGTAGGATAGTTGGTACTCCATCATCGTGGTGAAACTTATCCGCCCAAGCTCGGATAATTTCATCCAATTCTTCCATAGCTTGCTCCATTTTTTCTGGTAAAATATCCAGTTCTTCTAAGAGTCGCATTGCGGTTGGTCGTCTTTCCGCCCAATCTCTCATCATTCGGAAATACCGAGCGGTATCTTCCACCATGATGTATGTCCGTTCCTGATCGTCTGCAGGGGCATAAAAAGGACGGGTGAGAGCGTAAAAAGGCATTCCCCAAGGAGAATCAATACGTGTCGCAGTGCCAGAATATAGCAGACGGCGCTTGATGTGTTCTGCTAATGCCTCACTTAAAGGCATCTGGTGGTGAGGTGGTAAGTCCTC
>CAZZVG010000273.1:2213-7282 GCA_964657295.1 Iningainema sp.
TGCAGAAATTCAATCAACTCCAGAAACTCAAAAGATGTGATGATTTGAGCGTCAGGTAGATTGGGTGGCAGTTTCTGCTCAATTTGCCTTTTTTCTTCTGATGTCAGACTTGTTCCGGGAACACGAGATCGTCCCGGAGTCCAAGGGTACTTTTCCATCCAGACATAAGGAAATTGAATCAGATAGCGTGGTTCTTGAGAACCCAGCATCTTCAGCAATTTGCCTTCAGTCAAAGCCTGTCTGACTTCTTCAACAATAATTTTCACCCGCTTCGGCTCAAGGTGATGCAAATGTCCTGTCATTCGCAGGTTTTGTCCCTGTTCTAGATAGGTCATGTAGATTGCACACTTTGCTGCCGTTGCCGCTGCATCTAGAAACGCCCCATGCCTGTGCCCACTAGTTCTCATGGCACTAAAAGCCAGATATAGCATGATCTGATCCATTGCGCTGGGGCCAAGACGTTTGATCAGATCTACGTCGTTACTCATATTTACAGACAATTGAATAGCACGTTTACAAAGTTATCGGTCAAAGGAAAATATGTAGTATACACCCGACTGAAAGCAAATGCTTCACTTCAGGTTATCTAATTATGCGTTAATTATGAGTACAGTTAGTAATCATAATCAAAAATTCATCCGTGTTTTCTTGCATAACGCAAGAAATAGTATTCAAGGGCGCTGTTGCTTTACCAGCAGTTTCTAGGGACTTTTTATGCAAGAGTAATTATCGGCAATTCTATAAGTGTAACTTTTTTGCTCTTGGGTTAGTACCGACACAATACGAGCAAAAGAACCTACAAGGTAAGAGTCCATTACCACACTTGAAGGTGATTGACTCGCTTACAGAACGAACAGTGTCAGGTTGGGTACTATCCCGCTTAGAGCACTTTAGAGACTATCAAAAAAAGATAATTCTTCCGCATGCCGATTGATTTTGGGCACTGCTAAGATAAATCGCTTGTGGTCGGTTTCAGTTCCCACCGCAACGGATATGCTGTTAAAGCCGGGTGTTTACACTGTTAACCCTGGCAGAGATTTCGACACAGCTATCGCTGCCGCAATAATAACATCATTCTTCTCATCAAGCTGAAACCGTTTCCAGAACCGCTTCTAAGCTCAAAACTTCGGGTGATGTTTTGACAATAAGGGGATTTGGTTTGAGGAGTGTTCATATACCTCAAATAGAGGAGATGATTCAAAGTTCAAAATACCTTTACTTTTTGACAACATTTCTGTTAATCCTAGCAATTTGTGTTGGTCAGATATGTTAAAAGGTATACAAAATTCAACTCTTGTATCTCTGATCTAATGTTTATTGCTAGTTATATAGTTATACTTGCTAATGGTCATCACAATTTTTAGGTGTTGCTCTCGTCAGGTTTGTAGCAGCGCCTACTTTCTACTATAGCAATCTGTGGAGGAAAAACGAATAGATCTCCTCTTCACTTTGTCGATATTGAAGGATTCATTCGATTTCGGATTTTATCAAAACTAAAAGTAGCTGTTCCCACACTCACTAGCATAACTCCGAAAACCTGTATCAATTGTAAACTTTCCTGAATAATCAAGCCAGCAAAAATTACGGTTAAAGCTGGAACACTGGCACCGAAAATTGCCGATCGCGTTGCACCAATTTTGCGAATGCCAAAATTATTTAATAAATAGCCGCACAGAGTTAGTACACCTAATATAAAAGCACTTAATACAAGTTCTAATAAATGGCTGGGATTGACTTGGAGGCTCCAATTTACAGGCATTGGTAGTAACAAGCCCACACTGGACAATATCAACATCGTCGTGAAGTTGATCAAGGTGAATGTGACAGGATGTAGTTTGGAAGCACATTGGCGCGTCAGAACCACATACAGAGCAAACGCTATTCCTGATGCCATCGCTGTGGTGTTTCCCAAAGAGATATTACTCATGCCGATGTTTGTGGAACTTCCCAAGATCAGCAACTCTCCCAAGCAAATTGAGGCGATGGCCACATAACTGTAGGAGTTTAAACGATCCCGGAATAGTAACCACGAAAATAAACCGCTGATCGCCGGATAGATAAAGAAAAGTGCGATCGCCACTCCAGTTGCAACATGACCAATGGCAAGGTAAATAAGGACCTGAGACAAAAATAAAAAGCACCCACTGACAATAGAAATAACTAATACGCGCTTTCTCGTTACATTACCCTGATTTTGATCACTTCGGACTGTATCTACTATATTTTGTAAATCTTGCCAAATTCGCGGATGCAATATAGGTGCTAATAGTAACATCACTGGCACAACCACAAGCATCCTGAGCATGATAATTAATAGAGTATTCCCCAAAGTCGGCGATATTAAACGCTCAACCTCAAACACGCCCAAAATTTGAGAACTTTGGTGAAAAATCACCTTAATCGCGATGTTGTAAAGACATGACACCATCGTTGACAATAGAATCAGCCATAAACCTGTTGATAAGATCGACAATTTTTCCGTCGGCTTTAGCTGTACTTGTTCTGTTGCTATTACAGAAGGAGGGACTGTTCTAGGAGGAGGAGTGACGACAGTTTTTTCTTCAGGAGGTGGGTTACTTGGTGGTACAGCATCAGGGCGGCTATTCATTTGCAACTTTGTTTCTAATTGCAGCCGAGTCGGTTCAACTTGAGCTGGCACTTCTTTAATGACAAACGAGGAAGTTTCTGCTGTTGTTTTTTCGAGTTCTTCTCGAAGGCGATTCACTAATTCTGCCAAAATGACTTCCCCTAGCTGCTGTTGACTTTGCATCTGGGAGATTTGTTGAGAAAGACGACTTTGATAGTTTTTTAGATCCTGTTGCAGCGTATTAAAGGTGATAGTCAGGCTGTCATCTAGAGAACCAAGGAGTTGTTCGGTATTTTCAGTCAATTTAGAAGTTCCCTCTCCTAAGCTTTCTCTTGAGGCTTCGCTCGCCAAGACACTTTGTACTGCTTGGTTAGTTAAACTCTCCAGAGAGGATTGTAATTGTAAAGTTATGTGATTGGCTAAAACTTGCGCCAACTGACGTACCATCGCCTGTTGATCGCCGATATTCCGCCCTTGGAACTGTTCTTTTTCTTCTTGTAACTGTTTAATGTCATCACTGAGGCGGATCTTTTCTGTCTGTAGCCGCTTTAAATCTTCGTCTAACGACTTCAGCAAATTCCGGTGAATATTTTGTAACTCTTCTGTAACCACCCGTAAGGCAGTTTCTGCTGCCCCAAATGGATCGGTTTGTCTTGGGTTTTCTGGTCGCTTCTCATATCTCCCCATTAGTCTCTAACCTCTGACCACTTAACGAGCAAGCAGCTTATTATTAACTCGGTCGGTGCCCTTATTCTTACTATATCGTTTACTTTATTGATACCAGTCCACCCTCAAAAGTGGTGGCAGCATTTCATTTGTACGAGTGTCAACTGATCCCTGAGTGCTGAGTTGTTTCTTAGCTCAACACCTTTCGACTATTGTCATGCCACGATTTTTTGTCTTAAAAAACTCTCACCAAACCCAATAGTAAGCGATAAAAGTTAGACTCAAAACAAAAATATCATCTTTCTTGTCGTACTGAGTGAGGGGGAAAACTCCATATGGAGCATCAATAAGTGGAAAATCGTCCGGAAGACTTTGCACGCTTGGTTGTCGGTTTTTGCCCTGGACAATGTAGCGGCAACTGCCATCGTCAACCTGTCAAAACAATCTTGACAAACTTCTTGACCGACAATAAATACATTGCGTTCCCTGATTTGAAATCGATAAAGGACTTCCTAATCCTTCAGCCTGTGCCTATCAGTAGACCTGATTAATCAACAAAATAAGTTTGGTAGAGTTTCCCTGCGGCTTGTCATGATCTGACGGCTAAAGGCACTTCGGGCTGAGTTCACATAAATTCACATTCAGAACCCAAAATTTTCTCAGTTATATTATCTTGAAATTTAAGATAAAATGTAGCTAAATTAACAGTTTTAGTGATTATAAGTGAATATTATTAATTGTTTGGGTATTTTCTTGAAAAAAGCGACGGGGTAGTTCAATTATTCTTACCGTGAGGATAAATGCCCCGTCACAGTCAATAACGACAAATATCTTAACTAGGGATAAATGAGAATTTTGTAAGTTTCTGGAGTGGGGGCGATCGCTCGTTCCACAGCTGCTGACAAATTTTGCAATGGATAGCGATCGCTAATCAACGCCTGCACATCAATGCGCTGGTTAAACACAATATCAGCCGCCAAACTCTGTAGGCGGTAAGATGAACTGTAACTGCCCATTAAATCAATTTCTCGACGATAGAGAAGATTCGGGTTAATTGGAATTTCTACCTCATCAGGAAATTCAGCGAAGAAAAGTATCTTACCACCTTTGCGCGTACAGTCAAGGGCTTGAAAGAAAGCTTTTTCACTGGGGACAGCAAGCAGAGCTGTATCCACACCAAGACCGTTGGTGAGGGCATGGATTTTCGCGACTAGATCGGGATCACGAGCATCAAAGGCAGCCTCCGCACCGACTGTTAAGGCTTTCTCAATGCGAGAGGGAAGTAAATCGGTAGCGATCGCATTTGCCCCGAAATACTTCACCAACATCACAAACATCAAACCAATCGGTCCCGCTCCAGTCACCAAAACTGTTTGCCCTGGAGCAATTTGGGCTTTCTTCACCGCCTTGAGACAGCAGTTGGTCGGTTCGACAAAACTGGCTTCTTCAAAGGTGATCTTGTCGGGGATCGAAATAATCCCTCCATTACGGACAATATGACCCGGAACCTTAACATACTCGGCAAAGCCTCCACCGCTAGGCGCAAAGCCTGCAGTTGTACAGATGTTCTTGTATGTATCGCACATGGAGAAATTATCGTTCATACAGTAGGCACAACGCATACAGGGAATGTGGTGCATCACCGCCACCCGTTGCCCAACTTGCCAACCTATGACTTCAGTTCCGATTGCTGCTATTGTTCCAGCCGTTTCATGGCCAAAAATGCGTGGCGGTTCATATAGCGAATAACGAATTTTTTTGATATCTGACTGGCACAACCCCACACCCCGCACTTGTACCAGCACTTCATCTGGTT
>CAZZVG010000274.1:0-1796 GCA_964657295.1 Iningainema sp.
ACTCTACCTCTCGGCGGCCACCCTACAATGACCTCACCCTCTTTGAGTACATTGTAACCTTGTACTACAAAACGGGTAAGTGTGAAAACAGCGTAGTGATAAAACTTAATATCCGCTACGCTGTTGTTGTTGTTTTTATTAATAATTTCATAAGAGATAACTGGTGGACGGGACTTTCACCCGTATCAGACCGAGAGTTCAACCTTTAATGGCAGTAATCTGCTGCCAGGTTGGTGAGATTATTTACGGGCTGGTTACCGTGATTCATCTCACAACGAATCGCACCTGTACTCAGAATCTCCTCAAGGTAATTGACTGTCTCACCTGATAGTGTTTTCTCCAATTCGCGATAGCGTTTTGTTTCACTTGACCAGTCCAAATTCCCACGCATCCACGATCTCATGCCAGCCAAATACTTTTGTAGATCCTGAGTATGCATAGGGAAGAGTGCCAGCACCTGTTGTTGCAGGTTCAAAAACAGTTGAATTTCTGCACAGATTCGGTCACTTACATAGTTCATCGCTTCCTGCTGCGTGAAATGGTGAGTATGTTGTACCACCAACACGAGATTGTGAGACTCACCAAGAGCTTTTTCCTTTTCTAAGGAGTAAATATCATTGCACCAGCAGACAACGTTACTCGTTGCCTCCAGAGTGTCCTGGAACACCTGACTGTTGTAGATATGTAAGGGTAGATCGATATGCTCAACTATATCGATCAGATCCAAACATATGTAAATAGCTCCTGTATCCCGCCGTTTTTTGATGTATGTGGTTTCATCTGGAATGATACCTTGAATGCGGTTCTGTGCTTCCCAGTTGGCAGCAGCAAAGCAGTCAGCAACGTGACGAAAAAAGCGCTTACGCCAGGTTGGAGTAGATTGTGGAAACGTCCGTTGCCATAAATTAGCAAGTGATGCGATGGCGCTGGAACTATGTGCAGAGGGAGGCAAAAGACGACCGGACGTGCCTATATCATCTAAGACACAGAGAAGCTCACCCAAGACTTCCTGAGCCTGTTCAAGTTGTCTTCCAATGACCCCATCGTCCAACTGGTCATCAACGAGGAATAACCATGCAAACCAATCACTCACTAGAGCCAGATTATCAGCGTCTGCAGTTGGGTAGGTACAAGCAGCAAACCATGCAAAGTTTGCTCGCATAAAGCGTTTTCGTGCGGTCTCTTTCTGCACCAAATTAAAAGTTTGTACCCACTTGAGCAAGTGCAGCTGCGCTGCCTTAACGTGAGGATTGATCTGTGCTGTAAAAGGGCAGAAGATTGGAGGTATTATCATCGACTCCATGATGCTCTCCTTTGTGCTCATTATAAATTGCTTTAGGTATGCTAGTCGCAGGCGGCGACTGCACAGTCATCTTCGGCAATCAATAGTGCCGAACTTACCACGCATCGACCTTTATCTCACTTACGTTCTAATCTCATAGGAAGGCCGTTCTTTGGATGCAACGTGATTAATGCTAATTTCTCCACAGGAGGATGTCCAGAGGGCAGAACCAAGCGATAGTGCTGTGCTATCGTTGAGAGGACCAGTTGGATTTCTGTTAGTGCAAAATAATTACCGATGCATATGCGAGGTCCACAACCGAAGGGGATATAGGCGTACCGGGGGCGCTTGGCAATTTGTTCAGGTGAGAAACGCTCAGGATCAAACCGTTCAGGATCGTCCCAAAAAGCTGGGTGTCGGTGCAACGTATGCTGATTCAAAAAAATGATGGCATTTGCAGGTATACGATACCCATCGATCTCATCCTCGTCTCGCGCTCGACGCATAGTTTGCC
>CAZZVG010000274.1:1806-7266 GCA_964657295.1 Iningainema sp.
CAGCGTTTCGTCAATGACCATCCTAGTGTAGGGGAGGTGTGGAAGATCGTCAATCGTTGGTACGCGCTTTGCCAGCACGGTATCGAGTTCAGCATGGAGCCGATGTTCCACATCAGGATGTTGAGCCAAGAGATACCACACCCATGAAAGCGCATTGGTAGTCGTCTCATATGCCCCCACCACTATGTTCAAGACCTCATGATGCAGTTGTTCGATGCTCATGCCCTGTCCAGTCTCCTCATCAACAGCATGCATTAGCATGGAGAGCAGATCGCCATAGTTTTCCTTACTCTCTTGACGCTGGTGAATGACATCCGAAACAAACTCATCCATGCTTCGTATTGCTGCCCGTACCCGACGATGAGAAGGTGTCGGCACGCTGAGTGGTGGAAATGGAAACCGAGCAAAAGCACCAAGAATACTGTTTGCCTCTGTAAAAGCCTGCTCAAATATACGTGCTTTGTCACCGATATCTATGCTGAAGAGGGATTTGTTCACGATCTGCAGTGCAAGATACCCAATCTCATCCGTCACATTAATAATTTGGGCTTGATCTGCTTTGTTGTCCCAACGTTGCAGCATTTCAAGCGTCTTGTTGGTCATGTTCTTCCCAAAGTTAGCGATACTTTGGCGATGAAAAGCTGGCTGCATCAGTCGGCGCTGGCGAAGCCAGCTCTCACCTCCAATATTGCCGATCAGACCATTTCTGATGACCGGTCTAACCGCCTTAAAGAGAAAAGCATTTTTGTCGTAGTTCTGGTTGTTATCGACTAAGACTCGCTGGAAATAGTCAGGGTGGTTAATGACAATCAACGGGATCGTGAGTAGGCGAAACTGGACAATATCGCCGTACTGGTGGACAATTCTCGAGAGAAAACCTAACGGGTCACGTCGAAAGGCGAACGTAGTGCCCAAAGGATTGCGTGTGCGAACAGAGGGAATTGTTTTGAGTCTTGAACCACGGTTTGTAGAACTCGCTTTGACAGGCGTATGCAACATGATAAACTCTCCTTTTATGGTGTGTTGCAAAAACTTTTTAAATGGAATTTGAATTTATTTATACAACCACTCCAAAAATTTGGGCAATGAATTTCTTCGTTAAACTTTTAACCATGTACCATCTTTGCTCCATCTCCCAATTGCCGTAAACGGTTGACCACGCGGGAAAATCGTAAGGCAAGCCTCGCCATGTACACCCCCTCACACTTCAACAGGAGCCTCTTGTTGTGCTGGTTGTGATTGAGCAAATGCAGGCGCTGTAAAACTTCCCACTAGGGCATTGCATAATGGTGGTATGAATTGAGGTAAAACTGGATGGAATGTCCGCGTTGTGGCTCATCACATATCCGTAAAAACGGAAATAAAAGAGGTAAGCAAAATCACATTTGTTGTGATTGCGATCGCCAATTCATTGATCGCTACGAACCACCCCAAGGATACAGTGATGAAGTGAAACGGGAATGCTTGAAAATGTACGTTAATGGTATGGGATTTCGTGGCATTGAACGGGTCAAAGGTGTGCATCACACGACATTGATTACTTGGGTAAAACATCGGTAGTTCTAGAGGTTACGCTTACATTCCTATCGGTCTTGTTCAGTAAAATGGATTTTTACCCAAAGAGCCTGTTAGGAATTCGGTAAACGCGCCGAGCGCCTGCGTAATTGTTCTTGTTCTATGCTGCTTTTACTTCTTCTGCGTCGAGTCTTTTCTCTCTCTTGAGAACTGAGTGCAATCGGTTTCGTGGTTGTTGTAGAAACATACTTAGCCAGGTCTCGAATTGTTGGGTAGCGATACAAATCAATAAGAGTGAGTTGCTTGGGAAATGCTTTGTGTAAGCGAGCCAATACTCGCACCATCAGCAGGGAATTTCCACCAATGTCATAAAAGTTGCTTTCTACACTTAGCGATTTTGTCTCCAAGACTTCCTGCCATACGGTGGCAATAGCTTCTTCTACCGCATTCTGGGGAGCCGAAAAAGCTTGGTTACTTGTAGCTTGGGGTACTTCGATCTGGGAGAGAGCCTTGCGATCAACTTTCCCGTTTGACGTCAGTGGTAATGCATCAAGTACCACGAAAGATGTTGGCATCATGTAGGATGGAATTCTGCTGTACAGGTAGGAGTGTAGTTCTTTGGTAAGATTCTCCAGCGACACAGCATCAGCTGCGTTTTTTGTCAAAACAACATATCCAATAATATCCCTTATGTCATTATGGCTCATTCGAGCAATTGCTATAGCTGCTTCGACAATTGAATGTTCTAGAAGGAGCGTTTCAATTTCACCCAGTTCAATACGGAAGCCACGTACCTTTACTTGGTTATCGATGCGACCTATGTACTCAATCAAACCATCAGGCTGATAGCGACCACAATCGCCAGTTCTATAGAGCCGGGAACCAGGAATATGGTTTAACGGATTAGGAATAAACTGCTCTGCTGTTAGACCAGGTTGATTAAAGTAACCACGGGCTAATCCCATTCCACCAATATAAATCTCCCCAGTGACTCCAATAGGTACTGGCTGTAATTCATCATCCAGAATATAAATTTGGGTGTTATTGATCGGAAGTCCGATAGGAGGTACAGTATTTATATTTGCATCGATAAGGGCGTAAGTGCTATACGTTGTACTCTCTGAAGCCCCATACAAATTAAATAGTTTGCGAATATGTCCCAATTCGTAAATCTTCGAGACTAACCTACGTGGCAAAGCTTCACCTGCCAAATTGATGGTCATGACTGTCCTGGGAATTCCGTCAATTCTCAAGAGTTCTGCAACCGCAGATGGTACTGTATTTAAAAGGGTAGCATCAGCTGCCTCCTCCAAAGTAGCGACTTGCAGTCCAATGTTTGCCTTGACTGAGCCAATAGCACAACGGTGACCCTTTTGAACGCCGTCGAACACCTGATTCAATGCAGCAATCTCAATCGGATCGCCAACATGAGTGCCTGTACCATGGGTTTCGACATAAGCTATCGTTTCAGGTTCAACATCAGCCACTGCCATCGCTTCACTAATAACCCGCACCTGCCCTTCAATGCTGGGGGCTGTGTACCCCACCTTGACCGAGCCATCATTATTAATTGCAGAGCCTTTAATGATTGCATGGACAAAGTCCCCGTCGAACAGTGCATTATTAAGACGCTTAAGTACCACCACGCCTAATCCGTTACCAGGGACTGTTCCCCGATCTGACGCATCAAAAGGCCGACAGTGTCCATCTGGCGAGAGAATGCCTCCTTCGTGACAGATGTACCCCTCCTCTAAATTAGTCCTAATGGATACACCACCAGCAAGGGCAATATCACATTCCCCAAACAACAAACTCTGCACAGCCATGTGAACAGTTACCAGTGAACTGGAGCAAGCAGTATGTATGTTCAGGCTGGGACCTGTTAGGTTCAGCTTGTAAGAAACACGGGTTGCTAAAAAGTCGTGAACAAGTCCTAACTCCGTTTCCAAATCGCCAACCACCCCTATTTTTTGGGTAAAACTTAGCTCTTGTAGATACCTGCTCCTTGATGAACTAGTGAAGACACCAATTTGACCATCGAACCGTTCCGAATCATAGCCACTATGCTCTAAAGCTTCCCATGCACACTGTAGGAACCAGCGCTGTTGTGGATCTGTGAGCTTTGCCTCACGTGGAGTGAAATTAAAAAATGACGCATCAAATAAGGATACCTCTTCAAGGATACCTCCGGCTTTCACATGTTTACACTGCGGCGGTAAGGTGCGATTGCCATTCTTCTCTTGCTCCCCATTCGAGGCAATGGTAATCGACTCAACCCCACCACGAATATTAACCCAATACTCCTCCAAATTCTTAGCCCCTGGGAACCGCCCTGACATTCCGATAATGGCTATTTCATTCATGGCATTCTCTACCGTTATTTGTGTTGATGTGCCGAGCAAATTGGAAACAGTCTCTAATGCTTTTGGCAAAAATTATATTACTTTTGCTAATAAATATATCTTCCTACAAATATGTTGCATCTGTCAAGAAGCAACGACAACTTAAGTAGTTAACCTAAGTTGTTGTGAAAGACCGTCGTAGATAGATGTTTACATTTCGATTCTTGCCACTCTAAAACTGTAAAAATTTATTAACTTAGAAGCATTTATAGATTTGTTTCCCTTCTGACGCGGCGACAAGCGCCCCCAAAATATAAACGGGGTAAAGATTTGACCGAATTGTGGTATAAAAGATAGGCTAAAACATAGTTAGCTTTTGCATTAAAAATCTGAGATACAATTGCAGTTTGCGTACCCATTGCATCAATAGTAACAATGCATCCTGCGATGTCTAATAATTCTAATAACGCTGATACAGGGTTAGCGCGTCTCAAACCCTATTGACAGGGGGATGATAGTATGGGGATCGAGTTTGAGACAGCGACCGTTAACACTGAAACCATATACTGATCGTTCATAGCGGCTCGCCGTGAATAGGGGCGAATACTGCAACGAAAAGATTTTTCTCGCTCTAAGAGGATGTTTGAAAAGTAAGTCACCTTGTAAAAAAGCTATCTCAGTGTAAGCTGCAAGTAGATATTACACAGCACTGAGAGAGCGACATGAGTAAAGCTTACCCTAGTAACCTGACCCGCAGCCAATATGAATTTCTCAGTGATATAATTCCAGAAGCCAAACCTGGTGGTCGTCCTCGTGAAGTCGATATGTGGGAAGTTCTCAATGCGATCTTCTATATCTTGGTAGAAGGGGTTCGATGGCGAGCATTACCTGGAGACTTTCCCCCTTGGCAGACGGTGTACACATATTTCCGTAACTGGCGCAAAGAAGGAGTATGGTTGCAAATTCATGATCGACTGCGAGAGTGGACGAGAATTGATATTGAGAGTCATCCGAGTCCATCGGAGGCAATCATCGACAGTCAAAGCGTTAAGAGTGCAGCGATTGTGAGTCAATCGGTGGGTTATGATGCGGGCAAACAAATCAAAGGCCGTAAGCGGTTTATGACCGTTGATACCTTGGGGTTAGTGCTACGGGTGTTGGTCACTGCCGCCAGTGTGCCTGAGCGCTCTGGCGGCGAGCAAATACTCAAGCGTGTCAAAGAAATGGACGACAAGGTTTCTCGCTTGACGACCATTTGGGCTGATGGCGGCTTTCATGGTCCAGCTTTCATGATGTGGGTAATGGACGTTTGTCGTTGCCCAAGCGCAGGTGGTGCTGCGACCACAACAAACCAAGGGCTTTGTCTTGCTTAAAAAACGTTGGGTGGTGGAGCGCACTTTTGGTTGGGTCATGGGGTGTCGTCGGTTGGTCAGAGACTACGAACGAATGCCAGAAACATCGGAGACGTTCATTTACCTTGCCATGATCCGGATTATGGTGAGGCGACTAGCATAAAATTTGACCCTTCAAAACTTTGAAAACATCCTCTAAAGCCTGCTTCAAGTTTGAGAAAAAATACAACTTTGAGTTTGGGTTCACCCCT